>JAADIO010000058.1:0-5581 GCA_013151235.1 Deltaproteobacteria bacterium
AACGGATTTAAAGATCCCTGAGATCGGGCCGGCCATCGGCTATAAGGTGAACGATTATTTGTCGATTGGTTTTGGTGCCCGGATTGTCGCCGGTCAGTTTCGCTTCAAACAGGCGATTGGCACCGATTCGACGATTATGAAAGGAACGGGACGTTTCAGCCTAACCCATGAATTAGGGGATACCGCTCCTCAGTCGATCAAGGACGCTGGGTTTGCGAATTACGGTGGGGTCCTGTCAGGGAAATTTAGGGATGCAAGCCTTGGTGGAGTTCAATTCGGTTATCCGGAGCTACAGGGGATCGGCAGATTAGAGAATGCCTATGCCTTTGGTTTCGGCTGGGATGGGGGGGTCCAGTATCGGCCCTACGGATCGAACAAACTTGTCTTGAGTGTGAGTTATCGCTCCCGGTCTGTCATGGATTTCAAGGGCGGATCGCTGATGCTGGATTTTTCCGATCAGTTCCGGAAGTTCTATTACGATACGGCACAGTTTGCACCGTTTGAAGATGTTTCTTTTGGGGCTTACCTGCCCGGTGGTGCGACGAAGTTTAGGGGACCTCGTTTTTTCGATGCCCTGTTGGGAACTATTGATAATGCCGCTACGGAAGACCCGAGCCCGAAACGAAGGGCTTTGGCAAAGGCGGCAATGAACTGGTTTTTGCACGGGAAGAACAAGGACGGCTCAGACCATGTGACTCTTGATGGGAATGGATATGTCCGTTCTCTGAATCTGACGGCCTATTACGATCCTTATATGCAGTTTGCCCTTCCCCGTGAACTGACATTCGGAGCCGCCTGGCGACCGACGGAGCGTCTGCTCCTTTCCTGCGAATATAAACTGATTTATATGAATGATATGGTTGGGGATTACTTTACATTTAATCTGCGCAGTGGGGATAGCCCGTTTTTTAATTGGATGATTCTTAGCAAGGATCAGATTGAACGTGGGGATGACAGTTTCGATTTTTCCATGCATACTGATTTCAACACGATCCGCAGTATTTCATTGGGGGCTGAGTATGATCTGGGAAATAAATGGACCATTCGGGGAGGTGTACAGCATTCCAACAATACCTTTACGGCGAAACATGTCCCGCTTACGTTCAACATGCAGCCGGAAGATGTGGTCTCCGGCGGATTCAGCTATCGTTTGACGGATAACTGGGAACTTTCCTTTGCCGGGACGACCTCTTTTACCTGGGATACGACGGAATCGAAAGGGCAGGAAAAGACGGGTCCGAACTCCTTTGATCCTAATTTTGCGAACAATGCCGTTTTTCACAAAGGATCCGAGATCGACCAGTTCCATTCCAATGCTGCGTTTGATCACAAGCAGTGGCAGGTGAATTTCGGCGTGGCCTATCTCTGGTAATAAATACAAGTCACCTCTGAGGCGCAAAGGCGCAGAGGTACAAAGGGCGAAAGGGGTCAAGTCTGCTCTTGGCTTTTGCGCGGGATAATGTTTTTGTCAACACGTGGTTACACGAGTTGGGAAAGGAATGTCTGCCCGGGAACGGTGATGGGGTAAGGAATCTCAAAGCAGTCGGCATCGATAAAATCTGCATTCATCGAGAGCTGAAAAGCATGTTTGGCGCCTGTCCGTGTCTGGAAATAGTCCAGATTCCTGCTTAAGGCCTGGCCGGCGGAGGTCTTCACTTCAACAAGAAACCATGGTTCCCGGTTTTTTGTAACCAGGAAATCCACTTCCCGTTGATCTTTGGTCCGCAGAAAGTAGAGCTCATAATCGCCGAAGCCGTTGTCCACCCACCACTGAACAGCCTTCAATAGATGAGAGGCGACGAAATTTTCGTTTCTTGTCCCTTCGTCATCTACAAGCGACCAGTCCCAGAGAAAGGTTTTGGGGCCCTTCAGCAGGCTTCGGGAGATGTTACGGCTCCACGGTCGGATGGTAAAGCAATAGTAAAGCGATTCCAGCGCGGATACCCATCTTCGGATGGAGTCCTGAGATGCGCGGATCTTTCTTGCCAGCGCCGCAAAGTTTGTAAGCTGCCCTGCTTGCTGCCGGAGCAGTTCGGCCAGCAATTCCACCTGTCCTACCTCATAGATTTTTGTCGTGTCTCTTAAATCTTCACGAAACAGTAATTTAAGCCGTGTGCGTTTCCATCGATTGTAAAACCGGGAATTTCTTTTCAGGTAGGGCTCGGGGAATCCGCCGAAACGTATCAGGGCGCTGAAATCATCTTTCCGGATCCTTGCCGGGGCAGTGATCTCATGCTCCCGGAGCCCTGCGTGAATGACCTCTGCGACAGATAGAGGGTGCATCCGGTAAAGGAAGTAACGTCCCATCAGGCTGTCAGCTCCCTTCCGGTAAAGGTCCAACCGCGCGCTTCCGGTCACAACAATATGAAAACGGTTCTTTGCGTAGGTGTCGTAGAATCCCTTGATGAAGTTCTTCCAGTGAGGATACTTGTGAAGTTCGTCAAAGACGATGGTTCGGCTTTCCAGTAGTCTTAGCTTGTCGGCCACGGCTCCCGGACCCAGGAGGATCAACCGCCGGTGATCCTCGTTGTCCCAGTTGAAACAGGAAGGATCTTTTCTGATTTTATGATCAGTGGCGAGAATACTTGACCGGAAATTCGTTCAGGTATTCGCAGTATCTGTCGAAGTCGGAAAGATGGCGCTGGATAATACTGTAGAGTTCGAGCGGTTCAATTTCGAAATCACCATCCCTTTCAGGTGCCTCATCAACAAAAATGGAAGAATAATTTGAAGATTTATACCTTCGCTGAATCCAGCCAGTCTTCCGTCGTGACATTCAGGTGTTTGTTTCTCTCCTCAAGCAGGGAGAGAAATTCCCAGACATCCAGTTCCAGTTCTGTCCTTGCTTCTTCCATACTCATCTTCCCGTTTGAATAGAGTTTTATTACGCGTTCTTTCCTGTCTTCCTCGAATCCTTTTAGCAGAAGGAATCGAATATATTGAGTTTTGTCTTGCCCGGCTTTCTTTGCAAACCGGGAGATTGCCTTCAACAGGGTGTCATCTATGCGTATGGTTGTCGGGCGTTTCATGGTTCATCCCTCCTTGATTGCAGGCATAACAGCGCGTCCGCAATGATATCCCTGGCGTAGCGGCCGATCTTCTCCAGTTTCAAGATGGCAGTCCGTGCATGCTCAAAACTGATCCTGCCTCCTTCAAAAAGGCTGACCACTACTTTGGGGCTTATTGTAAACGGTATTCCAAGGTAACGGCATACTTTTATGGCTTTTCCGTCATCCGTCAGGATCACATCGGCGTTCCGTGTTGTGTAAAGTTGGATACATTCCGTTTCACCAGCTCCCAGTGTGATGGGAATATCTGCCGCCCCGGCGGAAGGTTTCTCAATCGCTATTTTATCTGCTTTGACCAGATCATGAATATTTTTTGCGTCAGGGTAGATTTGCAGAGTATTTTCATTTACGATCTCGTTATAGACCTTTGGGGGAACAATCAATTTTGATGAATCCGCAAGCCGTTCCAACGCTCCGCACTTCCAAAGCAGAATTAATGAACAGCTATCGGCGATTATGATTTTCACCGTCACTTCCCACCTCGCCTGGTTACAGATGATTACAAATGTAACATCCGTGCCCGCAATTGTCAATCCATTTCCCCGCCCCACCGAAAAGAGGGGTCTGCTCTTGGCTTTTGTGTGGGATAATGTTTTTGTCAACATTACGTGTTTACACGCGCAAGGGGTCAAGTCTGCTCTTGGCTTTTATCAACGGAAAAGCCAATCAATAAGGCGATCTTATAAAAGAATCATGAAATATAAAAAACGCAAATAAGTTCTTTTTTGCGCGACTTTTGCGTGCTTCAGGTTACTTATAAAATAACGATACGGCGTGTTTTATTAATTTGATGCTGGAAGGAGCTGTTTATGGCGAATTTTATTGAAATCTTCAGAGGGATAAGTCGTATATGGTTATCATGCATTTTTTCGATTTTTTTCGTCATCATCTGTTTGGAAGGGGTGGGCGATGCGACTCTGATAAATTTCGACGGTCAATTACTGTTCGGGCCTTCCTGGTATGCAGCGACAACCGTAAGACCTCAGCATCTGGATGTCGGAGGTGTGCAGTTTGACGGTGGCGTGGTCTTGACGAATATTGGTCTTCCGACGAACGCCTCTTCTGTTTACGCAACTTCCGATCAGGTGGACAGTCTGTTGAATCCCATTACGATTTCTTTTTCAGCGCCGGTTTCAAGTTATTATTTGAGCCTTTTCAACGGAATCGGGCACGAGATTGTTTATCGTGTTTCGGATGATGCAGGTCATTCTGTTGATGTGCCGCTTATGTCTTACAGTGTTTCAGGCGGCTATGCCACGGTCGGTTTTGATGCTACGAATGTGAATCAGGTGTCAATTCAAACGGTGGTTGACGCAACAACGCTTGGTTTGGGGAATTCCTGGAACTTTATGATTGATGAAATTGGGTATAATGAGGTCCTCCCCGAAGGGACGATCAGTACGGAGACGCTCCCGGTTCCCGAACCGGGTGGTCTTCTCCTTCTTGGAAGCGGTCTTATCAGCCTGTTTGTTTTGCGAAAGAAATAGATTGGATCAGGATGCTCCATTGCAGTGCGTATTTCTGTGGTTTGAATCCTTGATCAGGAAGTTGTGCAGGTATTCGTAGTGTTTGTCGAAGTCGGAAAGATGGTGCCGGATAATACTGTAAAGTTCGAGCGGTTCAATTTCCTGATATTCGGTTTCTGTAGCCGGTCATTCGGATGAGGGAATCAGAGAATCCATGGGGGTTGACCCCTTTGGGGGTGCAAAAAAAAGAGACTGCAGGAGCGGGGGTGGATGAGCCGGGTCCACGCCTTCTCCTGCAGTCTGCTCACTTGCGGGGTACCTTTCGGCACCCCTTAGGGGGAATGGGGGTTATGCTATGCTACGGACGCGCTTTCTTTTTCCTGAATTTCATCAAGCCCCAAAAAAACAACCTTGGAGCAGATCGGACATTTGTAATAGATGTCAAAAAAGATGGCGCCTCCTTCGTCACGATTCAAGGGAAGGAACCGGGTGTCGTCTCGGTACATTTTTGAGCCACATTTGTCGCAATTCATGAACCGCCCTCCTTTTTCCAACCGTCCTCTGCAGGATATCAACCAAGCTTTTCTGCAATCTGCCTATCTCGTAAAGCAAAGTGAATGCCAACTTTCAATGCTCTTATCGGTTGCACCCTTTTGAGACTTTAGAAAAAATGTTCTTCCACAATATGTAGTCTCTTTTTCTGAACAGAACGCAACTTATGCGAATTTACCTTGTGCAAAAAAGAATTGTATTTTTCTTCTTTGGTTCTGGTGAGGGCGGTTTTCCTGTGGAAATAGAGCCGCAAAGTCGGTCCATATGGCTCAAATTGGTCAAAATGGGCCGTTGGTTTTTTGTCGGTGACAAAATTTCGAGCCAAGGTTATGACGGGTCCAAACTCCTACTCCTCCTTTTTTTGACGGATTTTTACCCACACTTAACACCGGAGATGGGGCAAGGGAGGAGTGGCGAAGATGTGGAGAGTCATCTTCCGTCAAAGATGATGGTGTCGTAAAAAGTCGTTTTTCGGATTCCGTTCATGGTTCGACA
>JAADIO010000058.1:5617-11447 GCA_013151235.1 Deltaproteobacteria bacterium
TCAATGACTTACACCGTTCGCCCTGAGTACGCCTGTCCTGAGCCGGCCGAAGGGTCGAAGGGTCGAACGGACTTTTTACGACTTCATCAAAGATAACATACGTTTTCGTTGCTGTATCCCTGAGTTTTGTTGACTTCATCGGGCCTCTCTGTTAAGTAAAAGATGTTGAAGATAGATTCCCGTGAAGGGGGAGGGAGAGATTGGATCGGAACCGATGGTCTGAATTTGATGTTGTCCGGCATTTGCAGAGATCGGTACGGACCTTTTCCAAAGGGCTTCAGACCGGTATCGGCGATGACTGTGCCGTTATTTCCTGCGGGCCGGATCAGGATCTGCTGGTGACGACGGACCTCCTGGTCGAAGGGGTTCATTTTGAACGACGCTGGTTTTCTCTGTTCCAGATCGGCTCAAAAGCACTCCGGGTTGCGCTCAGTGATATTGCCGCCATGGGAGGGGTGCCGGAATATGTTTTCGTCGGCATGGCCCTCCCCCCGTCCGTTTCGGCAGATGAAGGGGCAAAGATCCTGAAGGGGATCCGGGAAACCGCCGAATTGTACAAGGTGACCCTCGCGGGCGGAGATCTCTCCCGCTCGGGCGAGGGGATTGTCCTGGACATTATTCTGTTAGGGAACGCAAAGAGGGGGAAGTCTATTTTGCGGAGCGGGGCCCGGCCGGGGGATCAGCTTTTTGTCAGCGGGGCACTGGGAGATGCCGCCCTGGGACTCCAGTTGATGAAGATGGAGCAGGGGGAGGACGACCGGACGGATCTGCCGGATCGGCAGCGGTCTCCGGAACCGCGCATGGAGCTGGGGCGCATACTTGGGGAGGAGGGATGGGCCACGGCCATGATGGATCTCAGCGACGGGATTTCTTCCGACCTACTCCGTCTTTGCGAGGCGAGTGACGTCGGTGCCGTTCTCCGTCTGTACGATCTGCCCGCGTCGGTTCCGCTGCGTTCAATCTGTGCCACCCTTGCCCTGGACTCTGTCCCCTATCTGCTGCACGGCGGGGAAGATTACGAACTCCTTTTTACCGTGTCGGCGGATGTACGGTCCACGCTGGAGCAGGCGGATCTTCCCGTACCCGTGACGCCGGTCGGAGAGATCCTTCCCGCGAAAGCGGGGGTGTGGCTGGAGGACCCGGAGGGGAGTCGACGGCCTCTTTTGCCGCAGGGGTATGACCATTTTCGGTAAAAAGGTTGTTTTGTTGCAGGGTTGTGCGGAATCTTGTCTTGACTCTTTGGGCGGTCATTCTATATAATTCATAAAATTTCCTTTATTCCTTCCATGTCTATCTCAAGAGAGGAATCCGATGCCCCGAATGCAGAAGGTGCGGAAAGCGATCTTCCCGGCAGCGGGTCTGGGGACCCGTTTTCTTCCGGCGACCAAGGCTTCTCCCAAGGAGATGCTTCCGCTGGTCGACAAACCGATGATCCAGTATGTTGTGGAAGAAGCCGTGGCAGCGGGGATTGAGCATATCATTATGATCACGGGCCGGGGAAAACGGGCGATTGAGGATCATTTTGATCGCAATGTCGAATTGGAATTCTATCTTGAATCGAAGGGGAAAACAAAGGCCCTCCACACGATTGAAGAAATTGCCAACATGGTCGATTTCGTCTATGTCCGCCAGAAGGAACCCCTCGGGCTGGGCCATGCAGTTCTTTGTGCCCGGGAGCTGATCGGGGATGAACCCTTTGCCGTGCTCTTGGGTGATGATATTATTGATGCCGACGTTCCTTCTCTCGGACAGATGATGAAGGTTCACGAGGAGTATGGTGCCTCCGTGCTGGCCCTTCAGGAAGTTCCGCGGGATCAGATTCATCTCTATGGTGTGATCGGCGGCGAAAAGGTGGGCGAGGGGGTCTACCAGGTTCGTGAAATGGTGGAAAAACCCCCGCAAGCGCAGGCGCCCTCCAATCTTGCGATCATCGGACGCTATATTCTGACCCCCAGGGTCTTCGAGTTTCTGGAGGGGCAGGAAAAGGGAGTGGGCGGGGAGATCCAGTTGACCAACGCCCTGCAACGACTGGCCGAGGTGGAGCCGGTCTACGGGTATATCTTTGACGGGAAACGATACGATGCCGGGAGCAAGATCGGATTTTTAGAGGCAACGGTGGAACTTGGTCTCAAAAACGCCGAACTGGGTCCGGCCTTTAAGGACTATCTGAAGGGACTGAACCTTGATGCCTTTTGAGCGAAGGTGGTCAATGTGATTCTGCTTCTTATGGGATAAATAATCAGGAGGGACCGGATGTCGGACGAGCAGACCATCGATTCGAAAGAAGAAAAAGAAGATGAAGAGATTACCATTCCCGAAGAGATTCCTCTTCTGCCGGTTCGGGATGTGGTGGTCTTTCCATTTATGATTCTCCCCCTTTTCGTGGGGCGGGAGGTTTCAATCCGGGCCATTGACGAGGCACTTTCCCGGGATCGTCTGATCCTGCTCAGCACACAGAAACGGGTGGACGATGAGGACCCGGCGCAGGAGGATATCCATACCATCGGGACGGTGGCCACCATTATGCGGATGTTGAAACTTCCCGACGGAAGAATCAAGATCCTGGTACAGGGACTGACCAAGGCCCGGATTTCCCGGTTCCTCACAAACCGGCCCTTTTTCAAAGTGGTGATTGAGAAAATACAGGAAAAGGTCCTGCCGGAAGTGACGGTGGAGGTGGAGGCCCTGATCCGGAATGTGAAGGAACAGTTGGAGAGCATGGTCTCGCTGGGGAAGATGATCCTTCCGGATATTTTGATCATTGCAGAAAATATTGATGATCCGGGCCGGCTGGCCGATTTGATTACGTCCAATATCGGGCTGAAGGTCGATCAGGCCCAGGAGATCCTTGAATTGACCGACGCCGTGCAGCGGTTGCAAAAGGTCAATGAATATCTGAACAAGGAGATTGAACTCCTCTCGGTCCAGCAGAAGATCCAGGCTGAAGCCAAGGGCGAAATGGATAAGATCCAGCGGGAATACTTTCTGCGGGAACAGCTCAAGGCGATTCAGAAGGAATTGGGCGAGGTGGATGAGCGGGCTGAGGAGATCAATGATCTGCGTGAAAAGATCGAGAAGGCCAAGATGCCGGCCAAGGTCCTTCCGGAAGCGGAAAAACAGCTTCGCCGGTTGGAGAAGATGCATCCCGACTCCGCCGAAGCATCTACGGTACGGACCTATCTGGAGTGGCTCATCGATATGCCCTGGAGCAAGTCCACCCGGGATGTGCTGGATATTGCCAAAGCCAGGACCATTCTGGATGAGGACCATTACGATCTGGAGAAGGTGAAGGACCGTATCCTCGAATATCTGAGTGTCCGGAAACTCAAGAAAAAAATGAAAGGGCCGATTCTCTGCTTTGTCGGTCCTCCCGGTGTCGGGAAGACCTCACTGGGGCGTTCCATTGCACGTGCTCTCGGACGGAAGTTCGTCCGGATTTCCCTCGGCGGTGTCCGGGATGAGGCGGAGATCCGGGGACACCGGCGAACCTACGTGGGGGCGCTGCCGGGCCGAGTGATCCAGGGGATCAAACAGGCGGGGACGCACAACCCGGTCTTTATGATGGATGAGATCGACAAGTTGGGCTCAGATTTCCGGGGAGACCCCTCCTCGGCACTTTTGGAGGTCCTCGATCCGGAACAGAACAATTCTTTTTCCGATCATTACCTGAATGTTCCTTTTGATCTGTCGAATGTTATGTTTATTACCACGGCAAACCTGCTCGACCCGATTCCATCGGCCCTGCGGGACCGGATGGAAGTTCTCTCCCTTGCCGGCTACACGCATGAAGAGAAACTGAAGATTGCACGGCAGTACCTGATCCCCCGCCAGTTGGAAGAACACGGCATTACGGAGAAAACCCTGTCGATTTCCGATCCGGCGATTCTTGACCTGATCTCCCATTACACCCTGGAGGCCGGCCTTCGGAACGTTGAGCGGGAGATTGCCGGCCTCTGCCGAAAGGTTGCTCGCAAGGTCGCTGAGGGGAAGGATAGAAAGTATCTGATCACTGCGAACAACCTTCACAAGTACCTGGGCCCCCCCAGGTACCTTCCGGAAATGGAGATGGAAGACAACCAGGTCGGCGTTGCCACCGGTCTGGCCTGGACACAGAGCGGCGGAGACCTGATCTTTATCGAGGCGACCCGGATGCGGGGAAAAGGGGGGCTGGTCCTGACGGGACAGTTGGGAGACGTCATGAAGGAGTCCGCCCAGGCGGCGATGAGTTTTATCCGTTCCCGTGCACACAAACTCGGCATCAAAGAGTCGGCTTTTGCCCAGAGCGATATCCACGTTCATGTGCCGGCCGGAGCCATTCCCAAGGATGGGCCTTCTGCGGGGATTACCATCGCGACGGCGCTGGCTTCGGTCTTTACGGACCGAATCATCAAGAAGAGTCTGGCCATGACGGGTGAGGTCACTCTTCGGGGAAGGGTGCTGCCCATCGGGGGGCTCCGCGAGAAATCTATGGCGGCTCTCCGGGCCGGGATACAGCAGGTGATTATCCCGCGTAAGAACGAGAAGGATCTTCTGGAACTACCGCCCAAAGTGAAAAAGAACCTTGAATTCATCCCTGTTGAACGGATGGACGAGGTTCTCGATATTGCTCTGCTGCCGGCCGGAAAAGGTCGCAGGAAAAATACGGCCGGGAAGACGGCGGCCCGGAGTAAATCCGCCCCGGCGAAAAAGACCGTGAAGAAAAAAACGGGTCCCTTAAAGAAGACGGTGGTCCGAAAAAAAACGGCGGGGAAGCGTTCGAAGAAGTAACCGGTAGCGGTCGTGGATCCAGTTACAGATTCTGCCAGTCGTAGTTCCTCAGGAAATCAACAAAATGTTCCTGGGAGGGGGAAAGCTGCTTCTTTTTGTAACGGATCAGCTTGAAATCCCGCACGAGCCGTACGTTCTGCATCGGAACGATCTTCAGGGTGCCTAAACGAAGTTCTTTCCGTATGGCCCACCGGGAGAGAATCGCGATCCCCAGGTCGGCCTCCACGGCGCCCTTGATGGCCTCTGCGCGTTCAAGCCGCATGGAAATGCGGAGCTTACGGGGGTGCATCCCCGCCTTTTCCAGTCCGATTTCCGTTTCCTTCCGCGTTCCGGATCCCTGTTCCCTCGCGATAAAGGGGTAGCGGCACAAGACTTCCGGTGTGACCTTTTTCTCCCGGACAATGGGGTGGTTCGGGGCGGCAATGAGGACCAGTTGATCCTGCAGAATCTTTTCCTGATGTAATTCCCGGTGTACGACTTCTTCGGCCAGGATTCCGACATCGAGGGTCCCGCGAATAACACCGTCCAGGATCCGGTCGGAATTGCCGATCATGAGCAGCGGTTCCATCCGGGGATAGCGTTCCTTGAGTTGCCCGAACAGGCGAGGCAGAATATATTCCGCCATGGTGGTGCTGGCACCGACGAGGACGCGCCCCTGTACGGTACCACTGATTTTTCCGACCTCTCTTTCCGCCTCCTCATAACAGTCCAGGATCCTCTTTGCATGCCGATAGAGAACCTCTCCCGCCTCGGTGAGAGCGACCCGGTTTTTTTCACGATAAAAAAGGTTCGTCCCGAGATGGCTCTCCAGTTTTTTGATCTGGAAGGTGACGGCCGGTTGAGTCAGGTACATTTCCTGTGCGACTTCGGAAAAATTCAGTCTTTGTGCCGCCTTGTAAAAGATATGAAGGGTTGTGTCGATCATGGGGTTCTCAATGGAAGATCGGTTCTGCAGAATTCTTTTGCCACCATACTATAAAAAATATTTTGAAAAAACAATAATGAAATCTTCAACCCAAGGGGTCAAGTCTGCTCTTGGCTTACCTTGATCCAGAAAAATTTT
>JAADIO010000059.1 GCA_013151235.1 Deltaproteobacteria bacterium
GAACGGTGTAAGTGATTGATATTCCGTTCGTGTGGTTCGGCAAGTTTAATGGACCGTTCGTGGTGAGCCTGTCGAACCATGAACGGAATCCAGAAAACGACTTTTTACGACTTCATCAAAGGAGATCCTGATGAAATTTCGTACTTTTCTGTCCATCCTCCTGTTGCTGGCCTTTGCTTCCGCCTCCCAGGCAGTCATCTATAAATGGGTAGATCATCAGGGGGTCGCTCATTTCACCGACGCCCAGGAAAAAATCCCTACGGCCTACCGGAACGAGGCGGTCGATTTCAACCGGGTCAAGGCCGCGGGAAGTGTTACATACGATCCGGCCTCCGGAAAGGGTACGTCGTCACAGCCCCCATCGGTCGAGAAAGCCGCAAAAAACCCCACGGTAATTCTCTACATGACCGACTGGTGACCCCACTGTACGGAAGCGAAGAGGTACTTCGCGAAGAACAATATCCCGTACAGGGAGGTCAACGTGGAAAAAAGCGAGCAGGGCAGACAGGAGATGCTGCAGAAAAGCGGCGGATTCAGAGGGATCCCGTTGATCGACATCAACGGAACAATTCTGCGGGGCTTTTATCCCGACGCTGTGGAACGGGCACTGAAAGCACACTAATCTCCGCCCAACGGAGGATCTCTCCTGTATATCTGATTCTTCTCCGGGAGGGCCGGAATGCCGGCAATATCAAAAGTTACGATGTTCTTCTGCCTGTTCTTCACCCTGATCGGACTGCCGGTTTCCGCCCTCCCGCTGAAAGCGGCATCGTCCCTTCCCGACCTCATCTCTCTCTCTCCCACCCTGCCGCAGATTCTCGGATGCGGGTTTCTGCTCATCCTGGGGATCGTGATCATTTTCTATCTCCGGTATCGGCAGATACAAACAATTCGAACCCTGCGCCGTCATGCCGAAAGGGTCGCCGATGGAGATTTCAATCCCCGGGTCCCCCTTCAGCACCACAATGAACTTGGACGGCTGGCAGAGGCCTTCAACCGGATGGCCGACGCCATGGAAGAGCGGACACAGGCCCTCACGAGAACCAACCGGGAGCTCAAAGACCAGGATGCCCGGAAGACCCGATTCCTCGATGTCGTCGCCCATGATCTGCGCACCCCCCTCACCTCCATCAAGGCCTATTCGGAACTGCTGTTGCGATATCCGGATGAATCTCCTGAAACGCAGAGGGAATTCCTCAATATCATTCAGAAGGAATCGGACCGGATGGCGGCCCTCATCAATGACTACCTCGATCTGACCAAGCTGGAAAGCGGCATCCTCTCTTATCATTTCCGGAAAGTTAAGCTGGACGATATGATCCATGAATCGGTCCGGGTCCACCAGGCGGAATGCCGGCTCAAGGAAATGGAGATCATTCCGATGATCGACGGCCCCCTCCCCCCTCTCCGGGCCGATCCCGATCGATTAAACCAGGTCTTCACAAACCTGATCCATAACGCCATCCATCATTCCCCCCCAAAAGGGAAGATCACCATTTCCGCCTCCGTAAAAGAGGAGAACGGAAACACATGGATCGAAGTCGCAGTTGCCGATGAGGGACCGGGGATCCCCGAAGAATATCATGGGATGATCTTCGACAAATTCCGTCAGATCGACACCACCAAACTGCCTACGAAAGGCGGGGTCGGTCTCGGCCTCCCGATCTCGAAGGAAATTCTTCGACGCCATCAGGGAACGATTCGGGTCGACCCGGACAATCAGCGGGGGGCCTGTTTCCGGTTCCGTCTCCCGCTTTCCTTCTCCGATTGATCACCCGGTTTGACGAAATGCCCCTTCTCTGATTCACTATAACCGTACATGAACTCCGGCAAGGCGGAATGCCGCTATGATAACGCAAATGAAATGGGTAACAATCACCCTTGCCATGATCCTGTTGGCGGGCACGCCCTCTATCAGGGAACAAAATGCCGGGAAAAACGGAGAGGGGAAGATCATGGAGACTCATGGAAAAACACCGAATCACCTAATCCGCGAAAAAAGCCCTTACCTCCTTCAACATGCCTGGAATCCGGTGGAGTGGTATCCCTGGGGGGAAGAAGCCCTCACCCGGGCAAAGAAGGAACATAAGATCATCTTTCTCTCCATTGGATATTCCACCTGTCACTGGTGTCATGTCATGGAGAAGGAATCCTTCGAAAATGAGGCGATCGCAGCCCTGCTCAACGATAATTTCATCTGTATCAAAGTCGACCGGGAGGAGCGACCCGATCTGGATCAGATCTATATGGCCGCCGTACAGGCAATGACCGGAAGCGGCGGCTGGCCGCTCAACGTTTTCCTTACACCGGATTTGAAACCTTTCGCGGGGGGGACCTATTTCCCTCCGGAGGATACACCCTGGGGGCAGATCGGAATAGAAACCCTTTTGACCCGGGTTGCCGATTTGTGGCGTGAAAATCCGGAAACGGTTGTAGAAAATGCGGAAAGATTGACACAGGCAATCCGCAACGCTCGGGAAAAAGGTCCCAGCGGCAAGATTTCCGCCGCCTTGTCCCGGCATGCCTATGAATCAATCGCAGAAAATTATGACAACCTCTATGGAGGGTTTGGCCCGGCCCCCAAATTCCCACAGGGAATGACCCTCTCCTTTCTGCTCCGTTATCACCACCGCACCGGAAATCCGACAGCCCTCTCCATGGTGGAAAAAACACTACAGAAGATGGCACAGGGAGGAATATACGACCAGTTGGGAGGAGGTTTCCACCGTTACTCCACCGACGAACGCTGGCTCGTTCCTCATTTCGAGAAGATGCTCTACGACAACGCCCTCATGGCCCAGGTCTATCTGGAGGCCTTCCAGGTCACGGGCTTTGAAAAATACTCCACAACTGCCCGTGAAATCCTTGACTATGTATTACGTGACATGACGGCACCTGCGGGCGGGTTTTACTCCGCCGAGGACGCCGACAGTGAAGGAGAAGAAGGTACCTTTTACGTCTGGACACCAAAGGAGGTAGAGGAAGTGCTGGGAAAGCAGAAAGGGAGCATCTTCAACCGGTTTTACGGCATCTCTCCCCCCGGGAATTTTACGAAAGGGAAGAGCATTCCGAACCGATGGATCGATGAAGCGAGTTTTGCCAAAGATCGGAAGATCCCCTTGACGGAACTTCGGGACATCCTCCTCCACGGGAAAAAGAGGCTGTTCCAGGCACGGACAGAGCGCGTTCGCCCCCGCCGGGACGACAAGATCCTCACCGCCTGGAATGGAATGATGATCGGCGCCCTTGCCTATGCGGCAGAGGTCCTGGATGAACCCCGCTATGCCCGTGCCGGGGAGAAGTCAGCCCGGTTTATCATGAAGAATCTTATGGAGGGGAAGGACCTCCTCCGGCGCTACCGGGACGGGGAAGCAAGATACCCCGGCTATCTTGATGACTATGCCTTTTTTGTTCAGGGTCTGATCGAGCTCTACCAGGCCACCTTCAATCCCGAATGGATCACGACGGCCCTTTCATTAAACCGGAAAATGGTGGAGCGTTTCTACGACCCGAAGGAAGGAGGATTCTTTTTTGCCCGTGAAGAGGACCCCACCCTCCTGACCCGGAACAAAGAGTTCCACGACGGCGCCAAACCAGCGGGAAACGCCATCGCCCTGCTGAACCTCTTGCGTCTTGCAGAATTCACCGGCAGGAAGGATTTACGGGGGATGGCGGAGAAGACCTTGAAGGGGATGACGGCCGGAATCAAGGAATTTCCCGCTGCTTTCCCGCAAAGCCTGACGGCCCTGGAATTTCTCCTCTCCTCCCCCTTTGAGATTATCGTGGCGGGATCACCAAAAAATGAGGAGACCCATGCACTGATCCAGGCCGTCACCGCTCCCTTCGTTCCAAACAAAGTCGTCGCCCTGGCCGGAGAGAAGAAAAGCAATCTCGTAAAGACACTACCCTTCCTGACGGGAAAAACAAGCATCCAGGGAATACCGGCCGTCTATATCTGCAGGAACCACACCTGTCAACGTCCCCTGACCGACCCGGTGGAGGTGGACAGAGCCATGAAAAACAGCGGAATGGTTCAGGGACCGGCCCTGCGGATCTCGATCGGAACCTCTTCGGAAAAGTGATCAAAATATTCCTTGAATTGTCCTACAAGTTCCCGTGCCCGGGTGTCATAGAGTCCACGGTCTTTCCACAATTGCCGGGGATCCAGAAACTCCGGCGGAAGACCTTCACAAACCTCGGGAACCTCGAACCCGAAAACCGGCTCCTTCCGCATGGGCACGGAATCGAGTTTGCCCGACAGAACAGCCCGGACAATGGCACGGGAATGCTCAATCCCGATCCGGTGCCCCTCGCCGAGTGGACCGCCTGTCCACCCGGTATTGATCATCCAGCACTGCACATGGTGCCTGGCAATCTTTTCACCCAGGATTCTTGCATAGACCAAGGGGGAAAGGGCCAGAAAGGGGGCTCCAAAACAGGGATTAAAGGTGGGCACCACTCTCCCCTCTTCAATTTCAGAGGTGTATCCCAGCAGATAAAAATAAAGAGCCTGTTCCGTATTCAGGCAGGCCACAGGCGGCATAACCCCCGAGACATCTCGGGTCAGCATGAAGAGATGTTTCGGATGGGCACCCCGGCCGGAGGCCACGGCATTCTCAATGGCCGTGATATGGTAAGCGGCCCGGGTATTCTCCGTTAAAGCCGTATCGGAAAGATCGATCCGTCGCGTCTCCATATCGATGGTCACATTTTCCAGAACGGTGCCAAACCGTTCCACACAGGCCTGGAGAGCAGGATTTTTTTCGATGGTCAATCCCGCCACCCGACTGTAGCAGCCTCCTTCGAAATTAAAAACTCCGTCATCGGACCAGCCGTGTTCATCATTCCCGATGAGACGCCTCCCCTCCACCAGGGCAAGGGCCGTCTTCCCCGTCCCCGAGAGCCCGAAGAAAACCGCCACATCGTTTTCATCGTCACAACCGGTATTCACTGCACAGTGCATGGGAAGGATGTTCCCCTCCGAAAGGAAGGCATAATTCAAGATGGTAAAGGAGGAACGCTTGATCTCTCCGGCATAGCTCGTCCCCCCGATGAGGATCATCTTCTCCCCGAAGTTTACAATGACAAAGGTTTCGGAATGGGTCCCGTCGAACTCGGGAAAGGCATGGAACCGGGGGACGTCGATGATCGTACACTCCGGCTCATGGTGGGTCAGTTCTTCGGGATCGGTACTCTGTATAAACAGGTTGCGGGCATAGAGGCTGTGCCAGGCGTTTTCCGAGATCACCCGGATCGGGACCCGGTACTTCGGGTCGGCCCCGGCATAGCAGTCCTGGACGAAGATATCCTTCCCCTGGAGGTAGGCCTTGAGGCGGTTATAGAGTGAATGAAAATGGTCCTCCTCGAAGGGTTTGTTGGTCTTGCCCCAGAGGATATGGCTGGGGTTGGCCGGGTCCCGGACCACATACTTGTCTTCACGGCTCCGTCCCATATGGTGCCCCGTCCGGACCACGATCGGCCCCTTGTGGGCCACGAGCCCCTCCCGCCGTTTGACGATCTCTTCATAGAGCGCCCCCGTGGGGAGATTCCAGTAGATGTTCCCGACGTTACGGAAACCGAGTTTCTTCATCTGGTCATTGTTCATGAATTTCCGCGTTCCTTCCTTTCTGCGATGCTCGGCTTCATGGAGGGGACCCCGCTCCCCCTCCGGGGGAGTTAGGAAAAACCTCTCCCAGGTCTATCGGTTCGCAATACATTTAAGGGAGTGCCCTGTTTTTTCTTTGTGCCTCTGCCCCTCTGCCTCTTGCTCTTGCCTTCCCCGTGCCCCCGTGCCCCCCGTGGTCAATGGCTTTTGACTTTGCCTCTGTACCTTTGTCGTTGCGTTGTAATTTATGCAAGAAGAAAGAGGATGTCAATAAAAATCCCCGGCGGGAAAAAACCCCGACGGGGATTGGTCGGAACCGAAAACAACCGCAACCCGATCAGAACCGGTAGGAAAGCTGAAGGTCAATGCTGTCTTCCACCAGTTGGATGCGGGTCTTGCTGGTCGCCGCAAATCCAAGGTTCTGGTACGCCTTGGGCACATCCTTCTTCCCGGAAAGATCTCTTTTGAAGGCATGCATATAGGCCGCCGCAATGCCCCAATGGTCACCCAGATTATAGCTCGCGCCAAGACTGGCGTGCTGCTCTACCGTGACGGGGAGGGCAACATTATTAAAGACGTCCGCTTCGTTGATGGGAGACTTGGCATATTCATATCCGGCCCGAACCGTCAGGGCATCGTTGACGGCATAGCGCCCACCGAGGGCGAAAACCCACTGGTCATCCCAGCCGAAATTCAGGTCAATACTGCTGGGGTGGTCGATCACTGTTCCCAAACCGTTTTTCCGTACGAAATTGCCGGAGAGTTTAACGGCGTCGTGGGTGGCGGACCAGTTGATCCATTTGACGTCGAATTCCAGCGTCAGTGCCTCCAGGGGGGTCACGGCAACACCGAGGGCAAACTGCTGAGGAAATTCAAGATCAAGCTTTACCGTCCCTGGAGACTCCACGGAAGCAAGATAACCACCGGAAGCAAGATTCTTGACATCACTGTCTCCAATACGATATTTCATTTCCGGTAAGTACTGCCTCGATGTGTAGGAACCGCCGACGGTAATCATGTCGTTTATCTTGTAGATCGCCCCGATGTTGGCGCCCAGACCATAGACACCTTCTGCCCGCCCAAGGTCAAGATTGATTCCACCTAATGACGGAGCAGCAAAGGTCTCCTGGATATCGAGGAGCTGCCAGTCGATGCTGACACCGGCGCCGACGGACAACCGTTCATTCACGTTCCAGGCAATCGCCGGCTGGACCTTGGCAAAGATAAAGGTGGAGGAAACACTGGCGTCCTTAAATGCTCCTCCAGCGTCAATCACATCGTAGTCAACTCCAAGACCTCCCGTTGCGAAAAAACCACCCCCGAAGAAGACATCGTCCCGATTGAAGGCCGGGGCCGTCCAGCCGAGGGCCGGCAGGGCGTAAAGTTCGGAGCCGCCTCCCGTCTCTTCACCGGGACCGGCAAAGGCCGAGGGAGAAACAGGTAGATCTGTAAAATCGAGCTGACGCCGTGGCATAAAAAATTCACCGTTGAAGTCGGCCCGGCTCCCGATAGTCGCCATGCCTGCAGGGTTGGAGATCGCAGTAATGGCATCTTCCGGCACTGCCGTCACGGCACCGGCCATCCCCTTCTGGGTGGCCCCGACCCCGATCAACTGGGCGCCGTTGGTGGCAAAGGCATTAAAGGGAAAGAAAAAACTTAAAGATAAAACAAATGCAGCAAACATCATAAAGCGTTTCATGTCCGCCCTCCTTGAATGATTTTCCTGCTACATAAAAAAACAAACAAACCCCGCGTCTTGACTTTTCGGTTCCTCAATCACCCCCTTTGCCTGTATCGGAAATAGAATAATGTCCTCCGTGAACTGCATTTCTCATGCCGTTTCTTATAATCGCCTAAGTTATATCGCCTATCCGGATGAATTGTAAAGCTTTTTCAACCTTCCCCTCTTTGGATCCCTCGATTCACGATACAGCACCAAGACAGCATTCCGCACGATCATGAGGAATCTTTTTCCCAAAAGAGGAAAAATTTTTCCACTTCCCCTCACTAAAGTAGCCCTATTCGTAAATACGGTGACATTTGAGTGCCGCAGAGCGGCCCTCTCGGTGCGTCACAGTATTTACGAACAGAACCACTAAGGATATCCAATAATCCCCAAAAGCGATTTATAGATCCGCCCTGAAAAATTAGGGTCCCGAGCCATAAAAGCAGCCCCGGTCCTGAAAGGGTCATCCCAAAGGTAGAACCGCATCCGCCAGAACTGATCCAGGATCCCGATCCGGATTTCCCCCTTTTCCACATAGACCAGGATCTCAACAGGAAACTGGGTCAAATGATACAGGCCGCTGCAGGAGTCCGGATCCCGGGATGAAGGCCATTTCAGCCCGGTATAGTTCAGTGTCAGGTTTTCGATATGGCGGTTCGTCACTCCCATGAGGCAGGCCCGGTCGGCAATCATATCCCGATATACCGGGTGCCAGCCGTTCATGTTGATCCGCATTCCCTTCTCCAGACGGTCGCAGACCTTCTTGATGGCCCCCGCCGGATCTCCCGTAAGGGGAATGTGCCGGATTACATCAAACTGATCCTGCATCCCTCTCCAGAAAAAGCGTATGTCCCGGTCGTTCCGGACCGGCGGGAGCTGTTCCGTCAGGATTGTCCCTTCCATCCCCTTGATGCAGAAGGTCACCAGGTCCTTCTTCACCACATTGGCCATCGCCACCATCTTGTCCTGCTCCGCGAAGGGAAGATCTGCGAAAAAGACCTTTGCCAGCAGCTCGGGGTTCGTAAAAACCACAACCACCGTTTCTCCTTTCCGGTAGACACCGATCCGGATCGGAAGAAACATCAGGTAGCGGGCCCCCTCCGCGAGAACCGCCCGGTCGTAGTCCTCATTCCGAATCAGGTAGACCCGGGCCCGAGTCCCACAGGCGCTGGGAATGTCGAGGTCCCAAAAGGTGATGATTTCCCAATCCGACTGCTGCACATTCGATTCGATCCGGCGGCAGACCGAATCGAAGGGGGCCTCCATCTCCAGCGCCTTCTGGTAGAGTCCATAGCTCTTTCCCGGGTCAAGACGTTCCTTGATATCACGGCGAAAATCTTTCAGGAAGGCCCGGGCGGAAAGAGGGAAACATTGCAGGAGTAGTAAGCACGCAAGGAGAAAGGAGAAAATCGATCGCATGATGCCTCCGAAAGATTGGTTCGTCGAAATGCAGCACAGAGGCTGAAAAAATCAATGATTATAAAACAAACGGACTTTTTAAGGTGTGTCGGAGAAGAAAAACCCCTGCCGGAATTACCGGCAGGGGGAGAATTAAAGATGCAACAGGTTTCATCCCGCCGGGAAAATCACTTCCCCTTCACCATATCCTCAATATCACCGAAAATGGTGGAAGGAATGAGCGTATTTTTGGCGAAAGCAAGATAACCGGAATCCCAGAAGTAGAGCTGCATCCGCCACATCTCACCATACTGAGCGATTTGCCATTTGCCGTCCTTCCCTTTGTAGATTACTAACTCCAACGGCAGAGCCGGGGCATGATCAACGCCGGGATACTTGTTGTTATCCGCCTTGGCACTGAAACGGAAATCGGAATTGATGTTAATGCACTTGGTCTCGGTGTACCGGTTGGTAATCCCGAGCCAGGCGGCCTTGCCGTCGAACTTCTTGACGGCCACAACATGGAACCCTTTGTCCGTATCCGCCTGGCGACTGGCCGCAGCCTTACTCTTCAGGTCACCAATAATCGTATCGAGGCTCGTCGAACCATCGACCTCCTTGACCGTCAGCAGGCTTTCCCGGAAATCACGGAACTTGGCCATCATCTTGGCCGGACCGTCGCCGTCGTACCCGCGGTACTTGCTCAGCTTTCGGATCGGCTCCTGCTGTGTGCTGACTGCCTTGCCCGGCACGGCCCGGATGACCTGGACCAGTTCATTCTTGGCAGCGGAAGCTGCGGCCATCAGGGCATCGTTATTTTTCACGCCATCGAAATAAACATTGGCCAAGGCATCCGGATTGGCGATATTGATATTGACCTTACCGTAAGCCTCGTAAACCCCGATTCGCAGGATCAGGACCGATATGGCATCGGCCGGCATGTTTCCCAGGGCCGCCTGATTGAAGACCGGGGAAGTCAGAATATAGGTCCGGGCCTTCTGCGCATTTTCGGGAACGGCAATGTCCATCTTGCCGAGAAGCTCCAGATTCGATTTTGCAATGCTTTGTTCAAGGGCTGCCGTCACCTCGGGAAAATCGTCATCCGCCTCGAGGACCTTCTGAAAGACCCCGACCTTGACGCTCTTTGCCATGGCCGTTGAGGCAAACGCAAGCATCAGAAAAACAGCAAACAAATTAACAATTATCCCTTTGTTGCGTATCCAGCTCATAAGTATTCCCTCCTTCAACCAATGTTAAAAAACTTTTTTCCTCCCTGATCCATAACGAACCGGTCTCCTCCCCCTCGCCCCCCCTTTCCTGAAAGTATAAAACGATCCCTCCAACCCTATTATTCCGGTCACTCCGGAAAAACCCACATTAAATTAGCATATCTTAATTATTTCATAACCTCTTATTTTTACAGGTTTTTCCCGAAAGCTTTCCGTCAACTTACCGGAAGATATTGTCGCTGTCAAGGATTTTCATCTTACCTCTCTTTCGGCTTGGGTAGATGAATACAGATCCCATGTACGGCATGAGCCGTCTCCATGACCACCTCGGAGAGGGTCGGATGAGAATGGATCGTATCCCCCAGGTCCCTGACCGTCCCGCCCAGTTTCATGACCAGGGCACCTTCCTGAACGATATCCGAGGCATGGGCGCCCAGTATATGCATCCCGAGAAGACGGTCGGTCTTCGCATCGGCCACGATCTTGGCCATCCCCGTGATCTTTCCCATGGCATGGGATTTCCCCAGTCCGCGGTAGGGGAAGGTCCCGACGGCGACGTCGAATCCCTTCTCCCGCGCCTGCGCCTCCGTCAATCCCACGGTCCCGATCTCGGGCATGGTGAAGATCGCACCGGGAACAACACTGTAATCGACGGGACTTTCCTTTCCGAGGGCGTTCTCCGCTGCGGCGATCCCCTCGGTGGAGGCAACGTGGGCCAGCAGGATTCCCCCCGTCACATCCCCTATTGCGTAGATGCCGGGGACGCTGGTCTCCAATTTCTCATTGACCTCGATATTCCCGCGGGGACCGACCTTCACGCCTGCGGCGTCCAGGTTCAGACCGTCCGTATTGAAGGTCCTGCCGATGGAGACCAGCACCTGGTCGGTGATGATCTCCTTGCCGGAGGCGAGCGAGGCAACCATCTTCCCTTCCCCGTTCTCCTTCACCGATTCGATCTTTTCATCGCAGTAAAGCTTGATCTTCTTCTTTTTCAGTTCCCGCTCGAGAAGAGCCGTGATCTCCTCGTCCACGAGAGGAATGGCATGGGGCATCATCTCGACCATGGTGATCTTCACCCCGAGGGCATTGAGGATGAAGGCAAACTCGCAGCCGATCACCCCGGCACCGATCACCAGGAGGGTCCCGGGGAGTTTTTTCAGAAAAAGCGCATCGTCGCTGGAGATGATCTTCTCCCCGTCCAGGGGAAAGACGGGGATGTTCGCCGGACGAGAGCCGGTCGCCAGGATGATCCTGTCGGCGGCCACATCCTCCGTCCCGCCCTCACGCAACTGCACGGTCACGGTCCGGGCATCCCTGAGGCTCCCCGTCCCCTCGATGAGGCGGATCTTATGACTCTTGAAAAGTGACCGGATCCCCTTGACCTGGGTGGAGACCACCTTGTCTTTCCGTTTCATCATGGCCTCCAGGCTGTAGGTCACCTCGCCTGCAACCTCTACCCCGTAGTCCCTGGCATGACGCACCATTTCCAAAGCCTCGGCCGAGTAGACCAGCGCCTTCGTGGGGATGCACCCGCGGTTCAGGCAGGTTCCCCCCACCTCGTCGTTTTCCACCACCGTCACCTCGGCGCCGAGCTGTGCCGCCCGGATCGCCGCCACATATCCGCCGGGGCCCGCCCCGACAATCACAACATGTTCCGACATATCTTATTCTCCCTGCTCAACCATTGCCATAAATAAACCGACAGACCTGAAAGAAAAAAAAAGGGATTCACGTTGAATCCCTTTCAAAGCATTTATCAGGATGGAACCCATCAGTCGCTCTCTTCCTCCACGAAGGCCTGGTAGGCCTCTGCTCCCATCAGTCCCTTCAACTCGGAGGGATCTGAGAGCTTGATCCGAACGATCCACCCGTCTCCGTAAGGGGCCTCATTGATCGTCTCCGGGGCATCTTCTATATCCTCGTTGACTTCGATTACCGTCCCGCTCACGGGAGACAGCACCGACGATGTGGCCTTGGTCGATTCCACTTCGGCCACTTCTTCCCCGGCCTCCACGTCGTCGTCGATTTCCGGGACATCAACGTAGACGATATCGCCCAAGCTCTCCTGCGCATAGTCCGTAATCCCGACCGTTCCCTCATCCTCTTCGACACGGACCCAAGTGTGATCCTTTGAATATTTCAGATCCTCAGGATTCATATCTATTCCTCCTTCTCATGCAGATTCTTTATGGATACAGCCCTCAACAAAAGTGGAGTGATCTTATCGAACAACCCTTTCTCGTGTCAAGTCTAAAAAACCAGGAAAACAAAGCAGGAACCAAGGTGAAAAACCGGCCTTCACAAAACCGGGCCTTCCCTGCAGATCCCCGGGGAGGCGTTGAAAAAACCCTCAGAAAAACCAGAACCGTTTTCGTCGCGGGAAGGCCTCCACCACGGCCGCCTCGATCTCTCCTCCGGCAAGGACGATCTCCGGATGATCCACCACGAATCTTCGGGCCGTCTCCCTGCCGACCAGGTTCTCGGCCACCTTCAGGGCCGGAAGAAGAGAGGGGTTCCGCCATCCGGTCGAGTGGGCATCGGAAGCGATAAAATGGACCCCGCCCGCCTCGATCAGCGCCCGGGAGAACCACTCACTCTCTTTCCCGAATTCCCCGGTCACGCTCATGGCCGTGATCTGGCAGAGAGCGCCGGCGGAGAGGAGTTCCAACAGGATGGAAGGGTTCCGGAGGATCGGGAGATTCCGTTCCGGGTGGGTGATGATCGGAAGATAGCCGTTGCTGATCAAGTCGAAGACCAGGCCATGAAGATTCTTCGGCAATACACGGGAGGGGAGTTCGAGAAGAAAATACTTTCCATGGTTCAGGGTCACGCCTTTCCCCTGGGCGAACCGTTCCGGCAGATCCGGGACCAGATGGAGATCGGACCCGGGATAAAGTTTCAGGGGAATCCCCTCTTCTTCGAGCAGGTTCCGGGTCCTCTCAAAAACCGAGAGAATTAATTCCCGATCGGTGGAAAACATCTCCTGAAACAGGTGGGGCGTAGCAAAGATCGCCGTCACCCCCTCGGCCAGGGCCAAACGGCACATCTGAATCGTCTCTTCCGGATTGTCCGCACCGTCATCAAGACCGGGAAGGATATGGCAATGGATATCAATCATCAAACAAGCTCCCGGCATTCAGCAACCACTCATCAGCACTCTTCAACAGAAGATACACGGCTTGCCGGGACGGCGTCAACCCAAAATCAATCTGTAAACGCTTGATTTCAGGAAGGGGATAGGATAATATCGGGCCAGTTACTCTGTTGGTGAGGAACATTTCTCTTGTCCGAGCTCACACATTTCGACGAAGACGGCCGCGCCAGAATGGTCGATGTCTCCGCCAAGGACGAAACGGAGCGGGTGGCCGTGGCCCGGGGTTCGATTGCCATGAAGCCCGAGACCTTCCGGCTGATCGAAGACCGCAGGATCGCCAAGGGGGACGTCCTGGGGGTAGCCCGGGTGGCCGGGATCATGGCGGCGAAGAAAACGTCCGGGATCATCCCCATGTGCCACGCACTGAACCTTACCGGGATCGATATCTACTTTCAGCCCGACGAGAAAAACTCCCGCATCGGCATCGAAGCGGAAGTCCGGATCGTCGGGAAGACCGGCGTGGAGATGGAGGCCTTGACGGCCGTCTCCGCGGCGGCGCTCACAATCTACGACATGGCCAAGGCCGTGGACCGGGGGATGGTGATCTCCGAGATCCGCCTGATGAAGAAGAGCGGCGGTAAGAGCGGAAGTTATGTGCGGGAGGGATAAATTTTCCCTGCCCCCCTTTCACCAAAAAGATACAGAAACCGGGAGGGTATATCATGCGCATCAAACTGATCGATCCGGCATTGAAACAGTCTCACATGAAGCACAGCCGCAAGGAAGTGCAGGAGCTCTGGTTCCCGCGCCTGAGCCTGCCGATCATCGCCGCGCTGACACCGCCGGAACACGCGGTGACGATCACCGACGAAACGGTGGAGCCGCTCGACATCAACGACAGGCCCGACCTCGTCGGGATCGGCGCCATGAGTACCTATATCCCGAGGGCCTACGAGATCGCGGACGACTACCGGAAGCGGGGAGTCCCTGTGGTGATCGGCGGAATCCACGCCTCCCTCATGCCGGAGGAAGCGCTGCAGCACGCCGACGCCGTGGTCGTGGGAGAGGCGGAGAACCTCTGGGGGCGGGTCCTCGCCGATGCCGAGGCCGGCAAAATGAAAGGGATCTACAAATCAGACCGGCCGGCGGAGATGGACCGGGTCCCGATGCCGCGGCTCGACCTTTTGAGACGGGACCGCTACATGACAGCCAATTCCCTTCAGACCACCCGGGGCTGCCCGTTCTCCTGCGACTTCTGTTCCGTGACGGAATTCTTCGGAAACACCTACCGGTTCCGGCCGGTCGGGCAGGTCGTCGCCGAGGTACGCCGCCTGAAGGAGGATTTTAACGCGAAGTTCATCGCTTTCGTTGATGATAACATCGTGGGAAATCCGAAATACGCCAAAGAGCTCTTCCGGGCATTGATCCCCCTGAAGATCAAGTGGGGCAGCCAGGGATCTCTCACCATGGCAAAGGACGACGAGCTGCTTGACCTTGCGGCGAAGAGCGGATGCGTCTCGATGTTTGTCGGGATCGAATCGATCTCCGAGGCGAGCCTGAAGGCGGCGAACAAGAAGATCAACAAGGTCGCCGACTACGAGAAGTCCATCGCGAAAATCCATGATCACGGGATCATGATCAACGCCGGTTTCATTTTCGGTTTCGACACCGACGATGAGGGAGTCTTCGAACGGACGGTCCGTTTCGTACAGAAGAACCGGCTCACACTACCGACCTATCACATCCTCACTCCGCTGCCGGGCACCCACCTTTTCCACCGGCTGAAGGAGGAGGGGCGGATCTTCGATTTCAACTGGGCGAACTACAACTCGGGCAATGCCGTCTTCACCCCCCGGCTCATGAGTCCGGAGACCCTGCAAGAGGGGTATTTCTGGGCCTTTCATGAAACATACACCCTCTCATCGATCGCGCAGAGGGTCTTTCACCCGCAGCCGAGACTCTTTCAGCGGACGGCACTGAATCTCGCTTACCGGCGGATCGTCCGGCGGAGTCCGGAAGGTAACCTTTCCCCGTTTTCCGAGATCTTCAACCGGATTCCGGAGATCATCCCATCGAGGGAAAAGATCTCCACCGCGATTGAACTTTCCACCCGCGGTGCTCGGGAGACAACGAACCGGATCGTCGATTTTCTAAAAATACAAATTTGCAAGATCGGAACGGAGCCGATCTTCCAGTTCGACCTGCAGGGCGTCCTGGACCGGGTCTCCGCCCGCAAGCTATGGAAGAAGAGCCGGATGGCGCTCAACCGCGGGGCCGAGATGGTCGTGATCAATTTCCAGGAGGTCCGGGCGGTCACACCGAATGCCCTGAAAATTCTTCTCTTCAGGACGAGAAGAATCCGGAAGTTCCACCAGAAAATCCGCCTGATCAACATCGATCCGAACTATGTGGATGCCGTGCGAAAAATTACCGGTTTCCAGGTTTATGCCCGGGAGAGGCGGTAGAAGTGAACATTCCTGCATATTAAGGAGACCAAATCAATGCAACATCAGGAGCGTGGCATCATTTGTTTCAGCGTACTTTCTTTGCTTCTCTTACTCTCCGGGCTCTTTTTCACTGCCCCCGCCACGGCCGGTCTCCAGTCCGAACTGACGGCGCGGCTCAATACCGCCTATCCCCACTTCACGGGCAAGATCATCGGGGGATCGGGGAAAACCCTTGTAGTAAAACAAACTTCCGCCGGGCCCGTACAACCGGGGGCAACGCTCCTCGTGAGGGGAAAAACGGAAGTCAGGGTCCTTTCCGTTCGAGGAACGTCACTGAAAACGGAAATGGAGCAACCCGAAAAAATCCGGCCCGGCGAGACGGTCACCGGGCTTCCTCGGCCGTTGAAAACGGCGCTGGTCCCACTATCGAAGAATGCGCTGCAGTATCTCCTTCTGCATCCCTTCCCGAAGGGCGAAATCGAAACCGTCCGGACCGAGGATGTACTCACGGCCATGATCGAAATGGGAATCACTGATTTCAGCACCATCCAGCCGGAAGAGCTGTCCGGACTCCGCAAAATTCTGAATGTCGACCTGATCCTTCAGGTCAAGACGATGGAAGGTCTTGGAGAGAAACTGCTCCGAATCGCCCCAGTGCCCGAACCGGGAGGAAGTTCCTTTCCCCCCTTCTCGGTCCTGCTGAACCAGGGAACCTTCCCCGCCGCCATAAAGGCTGCAACGTCGGCATCGCTCGTGCCGCAGCAAGTCGCGCCCCCAATGCCGGTCATGCTCCCGGCGAAACCGGGAAGCCCCGCAGCCTTTGTGCCCCTCGTGCCGGAACAGCAGGAACCCAAACCGGCGCCGGCCCTGCAACCGTCGGCAACGCCTTCCACCACACCCTCCGCCCACCGGATGCCGGAACTTTCCGGTTTCAACAGCCCGGATCGCTGGGTCCGTATATTGGAGTTATCCGATGAAGTCGTCTCCATGGCGACGGGAAGTCTGACGGGTCTCGGGAAAAAAGAACTGGCTCTTTCTTTCCCCGGCGAGATCAGAATTTATTCCTACTCGGAAAGAAAAAACCGTTTCCGGGAACGAAAAACCTTGGAAAGTGAGGATCTCGACACCCTCTTCCGGATCGAAACCTATGATGTCAACGGAGACGGAGAGGATGAGGTCATTGGTGACACCGACCGAGGGGTCGTACTCATTACCGTACAGGGAGAAAATCCGAAAATCGTAGAGAAGCAGAAAGGGATCGTCATTCGGAAGATCGGAGACAATCTCTTCTCGCAAAAAATCGCCGACTTGACCGAAGGAAACCCGGTGATCCACCCGGTCTCCTGGAACGGACGGAGATGGGTCGAAGGAGGGGACATCAAAATCCCTGACGGTGCCGACCTTTTCTCCCTGGTTTCACTCTCCTCCGCCCCGCCACGATTTATCGATTCGGACCACCGGCTCACCGGCGCCGGGAAGAGCGCACGCCATTCGGGTTACGGACGTTGCAACATCGCCCGGTTGCTCAAAATCGATTTTCCGGTTACCGGGCGGTCCCTGACCGTTCCCTTCGGGGAACTCCTTTTTTCCAACACCACCGGCAGCACCTTCAAAATCGGCAAAGTCAACTACCCGACCGGCGGCAAGGTCATCTTCCTGTCCAAAGAGGCGGCGCCAATCTCCTCTCCCCCCTTCCTCGGGTATGTCGCAGACATCGCACTTTACGACATGGACGGAGACGGAACGGATGAAATCTTCGTCTCCGAGATCAGCTCCGGTCTGACGGGAACAAAAACGTATATTCTACGGTATTAGGGCATGCCGTGAGACCCTTAGTGGTCCTGTTCGTAAAAGGGACTTGGGTTCAGGAACCCTCCTCCACGGACACATTCTCCATGCTCTCCTCATAACGGCAGACCCGGTTTCGCCCGGATCGTTTTGCGATATAAAGGGCCTGGTCACTGTGGCCGATCAACTCCTCACGAGTCTCGGCATCCTCGGGATAGGCGGCGACACCGATACTGACGGTGATCCGTAAAACCGTTCCTCCCCCAGGGGGAGAAATCTTCATCCCTTCAATGGCCTTGCGAATCCGCTCCGCAGCAATCTCCGCCTTTTCTCCCTCCGTTTCGGGAAGGATCACCACGAACTCCTCACCGCCGTAACGGGCGGGAGCATCCATTTCCCGGGTACTTTTCCGAAGGATCCCGGCAAGTTCGCTTAAAACCTGATCCCCCACGGGATGGCCGTAGGTGTCATTGAAATGCTTGAAATGATCGATATCGAGCATCAGGAGACTGCAGCAGCGCCCGTAACGGCCGCATCGCCGGACCTCTTCCTCCATACGCCGCTGAAACTCCCGGTGATTGAAGAGTCCCGTCAGGCCATCGGTAATCGCCAGCCGCCGGGTATATTCCTGCAGACGGGCGTTCTCAATAGCCAACCCCGTCTGGAAGGTATAGGTTAAAATCAGGTCCTCGTCCTGGGGAGAAAAGGGACCGTGCTTTCCCCCGTTGAGCAGGATCAGCAGGCCATTGAACGCTTCCAGGTGCATGATCGGCACCGTCAGAAGGTGGTGGAATTCCTCCGCAGGAAAAGGAAGATCCGTGATCTTCTCTGCAAGGTCCTCTGATTGCAGGTTCAGCACATGCTGTGCAAGAAGCACACCCGACAGCGTTTCCCCCACGCCCCCCGAAAGATCGATGGATTCCACAGCCAGATCGCCCGCGCAATAGACCCGATCGATCTTCTGCAGGTCCTCTTCCACCAGAAGCAGCAGGGACGCATCACTCCGCAGGAGAAACTGGGCGTGATCGGTCAGCTTCTGAAAAAGAAAATCAAGGGAAGGCTCCGACGAAAGGGAGAGGGTCGCTTCGTTTAAGATATTCAATTGCCGGATCTGCCGTTCTTTTTCGAGGAAGGCCTCGGCATTGCTCAGGGCGGACCCGGCCTCCTCGGCGAAAAAACGCAGCAACCCGATCTCTTCTTTCGAAAAGGCCCCGGCTTGAAAACGGAAAAAATAGAGAATCCCTCTTTCCCCCTCTCCTGCGGCAAGAGAGAAACAGTAGATCGACTCGATCTCCTCTTTCCCGGAACCGGGCAGATCGGGAAAGGAAGCGCACCCATCGACACTCACCACGTCCCGTACCTTCTCCCGGGTCAGCGCCGGGATGCTTTGCGTAAAGGTCTCACTCAATCCCCGCGAGAAAACCTCGCAGGATTCGTTTCGGTCTTCCCGGAAAAGGGCCAGGGCCGTCCCTGCACCTCCGGAAAGAATGGAACCTTCCTTCAGAATCGATTCGATCACGATGGATCGTGCCAGCGAAGAATGAATCTTCTGAAAGGAATGCAGGAGTGCGGGTAAATGTTTCGGGTATGAGAACAGTTCAGAAGACATAGGGATATCAATTTTCCCGTTGGGCAAACACCAGTCACGGCCGTTCGCGAAGAATCACTGATTTCTATAATTCATTATAATCGCAGGGGTTTTCTCCTGTCAACAGGGATAAATTTTCAAAAGGTGCGATGCATCTTTTTAAAATTTATCATCATTCTTACCGCTTGAAGGAACAGGGAGGGAAATTCATTTTCAGGACTTGCCGGAACACCGTACAAGGAGAACAACATTGGCGCCACCGAAAGCAAAGGAATTGGAAACAACCGTTGAAAACCTTCCGCGCAAGGGCCTTCCCCGGACAAAGTTCAGGCGGCAATCCGGATCAGGATCGTCCAGGTTCCGGATCGGAGGAACCTGCCCGATCCGTGCCGAGAGGAGGGAGACAATCAGTTCCACCGCGCCGGAAGCCCCGAGCATGTGCCCCGTCATCGACTTTACAGCACAAACCGGCAGACGCTCTATCCCGGGACCGAAGACCCGTCTCAGTGCCTTTGCCTCAACCCGGTCGTTTAAGGCCGTTCCCGTGCCGTGGGCATTCACGAGATCCACTTCATCGGGGCCGATCCCCGCCGCACGCAGAGCGGCCCGCATCGCCCGAACCATCCCCTCCCCCGTCGGATCGGGTGCGGTCATGTGATGCGGATCGGTTGCGGTTCCGCAGCCGACGAGTTCTCCGAGGATTGCCGCCCCGCGCGCCTCGGCATGGCCCCACCGTTCCAGGACAAGAATCCCCGCCCCTTCGGCAATGACGAATCCCTCCCGATGCCGATCGAAGGGACGGCAGGCGTTTTCGGGATCTTCATTCCGGCGGGAGAGGGCCCGGGCCCGGGCGAAACCGCCGAGGATGATGCGGGTCACCGGCGCCTCGGCACCCCCGGTAAGGACAACATCGACCTCATCCGTTTTAATCATGCGGGCCGCCTCGACCACGGCATGGGCACCGGAGGAACAGGCCGTCGAAACGGCCAGGGCCGGTCCCGTAAGTTGATATCTCTGCGCAATGGCCGAGGGGGCCTGGTTGATCAGGGAGGAGACGGTAAGCCGGGGTGAAAGGGAGTGATAGCCTCTCTCTCCATAGTTTTGAAAATTGCTTTCGAGGGTTCCGATCCCGCCTCGGCTCGATCCGATCACCACACCCGTCCGTTCCCGTTCCCGGACGGAGACTTCCAGACCGGACTGCAACACCGCCTCTTCACAGGCGGCAAGGGCAAAAAGAGCGAAGGAATCCAACCCCCGCAACAGCTTTGAGGACATTCCGGGCAGGAGATTCAAAGGAGGAACCTCCCCGGCAATCCGGCAGGGCAATCCCTCCGCGTCAAAGCGGGTCACGGGGCCGATTCCTGACCGCCCTGCGAGGAGCCCCTCCCAGGTTGCATCAAGATTGCTCCCCAAGGGGGTCACCGCCCCCATCCCGGTAATGGCGATTCGCTTGTTTATTTGCATGGGTTTTCTTTTTATTGAATATTGATTTTCAGCTTTTGCAAGTTAAACAAATACGGTAATGGATTCCACCGTTACAGTCAACAGGAGATCCGTCAGGGACAAAGAGTGCTGAAAATCACAGGCTTGCCATTTTTTCGATTTTCGGTAAATATAGGACATGAAAAAAATTCTGCTGGCCCACGGAGGCGGTGGAGAAGAAACACGGGGACTGATCAACGGCATCTTCCGGAAAGAGTTGTCCAATCCCATTCTGAACGGGATGGAGGACGCAGCTCTTCTTTCTTTTGATTACGCGAAGATCGCCTTTACGACCGACTCCTTCATTGTCGATCCCCCCTTTTTTCCCGGCGGGAACATCGGCAACCTCGCTGTCGCAGGAACCGTGAACGATCTTTCCGTCATGGGCGCCAGGCCCCGATATCTCTCAGCGGGATTTATTCTGGGGGAAGGGTTCAGGCTTTCCGATTTAAAGAAGATCGTCACCGCCATGGCGGAAGAGGCCGAGGTGGCCGGCGTCAAGGTTGTGACCGGCGACACGAAGGTGATGCCGGGCGCTGATTTCTCCGGTATTGCCATCAACACCGCCGGTCTTGGAGAAGTCGTCCGGGAGGGGCTCTCGGCCTCCAATCTTTGCCCCGGAGATACCCTCATCCTTTCGGGAACGGTGGGCGATCACGGTGCCTGCATCCTCGCCGCACGGGAGGGAATCGATTTTCAGCTCTCCATTGAAAGCGACTGTGCTTCCCTCTGGCCGATGCTGAAAGGGATCCTTTCATCGCATCCCGATCTGCACGCCCTGCGCGATCCGACACGGGGCGGCTTGGCCGGCGTGCTGACCGAATGGGCCGAGGCATCCTCGGCTACGATCGAGATCGACGAAGAGAAGATCCCCATCCAGGACGCCGTCCGGGGAACCTGCGAACTTCTCGGCATGGATCCCCTCCACTTCGCCTGTGAAGGGAGGGCCGTGATTGCCGCGGCAGGGAACGGGGATGCGATCCTTGCAAAGCTGAGGGACCACCCGCTGGGCCGTAAGGCAGTGATCATCGGCCGGGTCGTTTCAAAGGACCGGCCCCGGGTAATTCTGAAAACTTCCTGGAACACGCGGCGGATTCTGGATCCCCCTTCGGGCGAACTCCTCCCCCGCATCTGCTGAAAGGCCGAGAGCATGCACGAATTATCCGTTGTACAGAGCCTGCTGGAGACCATCGAAAGTTATGCCGCAGAACAGAAAGCCACAACCGTGACGAAGGTCATCGTCCGGAACGGCCCCCTCTCGGGCGTCGTTCCCGATCTTCTCCGTACAACCTTCGACACCTTCAAGGAGAAGACCATCGCCGAAGATGCGGAACTGGTGATTGGAGAAAATCCCCTGCTCATCCAATGCCATGACTGCAAGCAGGAAGTACGGAGCATGATCCAGAAATTCGCCTGCCCCATTTGCGGTTCCCGGAACGTCGATGCCCGGGGGGGAGACGACCTGATCCTCGAACGGCTGGAGATGGATGTTGCCGATGATCCGGATTGAACTCCGCCTCCGGGGCGCCGTCCAGGGGGTCGGTTTCCGCCCTTTCATCTACCGGACCGCCCGGCGTCTCGGACTCTGCGGTTATGTGGTCAACGAACCTTCGGGGGTAACAATCGAGGCGGAGGGAACCCGGGAGAAGATCGACCGGTTTTTGAAGATCATCGAAAGCGATTCCCCACCCCTTGCGAAAATTCTCCACCGGACCACCGCCTTTATCCCCCCGGCAGGATACAACGACTTTGAAATCCGTCGAAGCGAAGAGGGAGGCGACCGGAAGGCCGTCCTGATTCCCGATCTCTCCACCTGCAGGGTCTGTACGGAGGAACTCCTCGATCCCGGGAACCGTCGATACCGCTATCCTTTTATCAACTGCACCGACTGCGGCCCCCGCTTCTCTATTATCGAAGGACTTCCCTACGACCGTTCCCGGACGACGATGAAGAGATTCACCCTCTGCCCCGACTGCCGGAGAGAATATGAAGATCCCGGCAACCGCCGGTTTCATGCCGAACCGAACGCCTGCCCGGTCTGCGGCCCTCGGGTCCGGCTGATTGACCCTGCCGGGAAGGAGATCGCCGACGGAGGCAAGGCGATCGACCGGCTGCTCGCAGAGATCCGGCGGGGGAGGATCGCAGCGATTAAGGGAGTCGGCGGATTTCATCTCGTCTGTAACACCACATGCGAGGCATCGGTATTCCTCCTGCGAAAGCGGAAAGGACGGTCGAACAAACCCTTCGCCGTCATGTTCAAGGATCTCGACCAGGTCCGCCGCTATGCCGATCCGACGGAGGAAGAAGAGACCCTCCTCTCCTCCCCGGAGCGGCCCGTCGTCCTGATCCGCAAGAGAGAAGGTCAACTCACGGCCGTCTCACCGGGTCTTGCAACCGTCGGAGCCTTTCTTCCCTACTCCCCCCTCCATACCGTTCTCCTTTCCGCCCTTCCCTTCCCCATCGTCGCCACTTCGGGAAACTTCTCGGAAGAGCCGATCGTCAAGGGGAACGAAGAGGCAGAAAGACGTCTTTCCCCCCTGGCCGATTTTCTCCTTCTTCATAACCGGCCGATCCGCCGCCGCTGCGACGACTCCGTCACCAGAATCATCGGGAAGAAACCACGACTGTTGCGGCGGGCAAGGGGATTCACGGCAACACCGATGATCCTGCCCGCAAAGAGAAAAGAGAAGATTCTTGCCGTGGGCGGTCAGTTGAAGAACACCTTCGCCCTCGCCTTCGACGACCAAGTGATCGTGAGCCCCCACATCGGAGACCTGGAGACACCCGAGGGGATGGACCACTTCGAGTCTGCACTTTCGGATCTCTGCAGGATCTACGACTTCACGCCGGACCGGATCGTCCACGACCTTCATCCCGGCTACGCAACCACCCGCTGGGCAAGAGGGCGGGCCGACATCGAAACAACCCCGATCCAGCATCACTACGCCCATATCCTCTCCTGCATGGCGGAACATGGTCTGACGGATACGGTCACGGGGATCGCATGGGACGGCACCGGTTATGGACCCGACGGGACGGTCTGGGGCGGAGAGGTCCTCCGCTGTACCCCCACGGAATATGAACGGCTCTTCCACTTCCGTCCCTTCCCCCTTTTGGGAGGGGACAAGGCCGTCTTCGAGCCCCGCCGCGTCGCGCTGGCCCTGCTGATGGAGATCTACGGGGAGCGGGCCTTCGCCATGGACCTTCCCCCCATCCGGGCCTTCCGGCAGGCGGAACTCCACTTCCTCGAAAAAGCGTGGGAGAAAAGGATCAACGCCCCCCTGACCTCCTCGGTGGGGCGGCTCTTCGACGGCGTAGCCTCTCTTCTCGGCATCGTTCAGATCCTCAATTACGAAGCCGAAGGAGCGATGAAGATCGAGGATCGGGTCCTTCCCGGCATAGATGGCCATTACCGCTATAACTTTGAGGAAGGGATAATCGACTGGCGGCCCCTGATCGAAGAGCTGATCCACGACCGGGAGCAGGAGAAGGTTCCCGCCCGTTTCGTGAATACCCTGGCCCGAATCATCATCGATTGCGCCCACCGGGCCGGCCGGAAAAGAATTTGCCTCTCGGGCGGCGTATTTCAGAACCGGCCTCTCACCGAACGGGCGGAGAGACTGTTGCGGAAGGACGGCTTTTCGGTTTTCACACAGAGCCGTATCCCCTGCAACGACGGCGGGCTCTCCCTGGGCCAGGCCTACTGGAGAACGCCATAGGGGCCAGGGCATCGGGAATTCAAGGGCGCAAGGAAAAAAATAAACCTTCCCAAATGGACTCATTATCGCTTATGATCCTGCCCGCAACGACATAAAGCGGAAACTTACAAAACAACGTACAGGGAGAATGGTCATGACGGAGAAGAATCACCTCGGAGAAATTGTCGCCAAACGGATCGAACACCTGCGTGCACGCCCGAAGGTTGCCATTTATAAGCCGAAGATCTCATCGAGACATGTCCGCAATCTCTACACCGAGTCGGAGGTACGCGGGCACATCGTCAAATCGGACTACCCGGAACCGGCCGGGGGGGAGAACCTCGCCCCGAATCCGATCGAACTCCTCCTGTCGGCCATGGCCTCCTGTATCGAGGCCGCTTTCTACGAATTCGCCGAATACGAAGGACTGACGATCCACTCCATCACGGTGGACATCAAAGGGGAACTCGATCTGCGGGGACTCTTTATGGTGGATGAGACCGTCGATGCCGGATTCCGGGAGCTGGCCTACACCTTCCGGATCGAGACCCCCGACCCCGCCGAAAAGGTGAAAAACCTGGCGGAAAAAGTCGTCGACCATTGCCCCGTTGTCGATAGTCTGCGGAGGCCCATCAACATCCACGGTGAAATCGAGATCCGGAAGCCGGAATAAACAACAAAATTCGCGTATTACAATATTTGATATTTGCAAGAATTTATTTGCAATCCGGATTTGACAATTCGTACATTTGGTGCTAATTCTTTATTGCACCTGCATTTCCCATCAATCCAGGAGGTCCGGAAAAAGATTTTATGCCGTCATCATCGGGATGAAGAATTATCCGTTTGCCGAAGGGAGGCGTTCATGGATGGGTCACACAGACATGAGGTTGGTTCCCCGGAAGAAACGATTTATGAGTCCTTGGTCCGAAAGGGGTATTCCCGAAGAGACTTTCTGAGGTTCTGCACCGCCGTCACCGCCGCCCTCGCCCTTCCCGCCCCTTTCGTCTCCAGGGTCGCCGAAGCACTTGAAACCAAGAAGAAACCGATCCTCGTCTGGCTGGAATTTCAGGACTGCGCCGGAAACTCCGAGGCACTTCTCCGGGCGACGAAACCGACGGTCGGAGAACTCATCCTCGATATCCTCTCGATTGAATACCATGAAACAATCATGGCGGCGGCAGGACACCAGGCGGAAAAATCTCTGGCCGACGTCGTGGCGAACCATAAGGGGAACTACATCGCCGCCGTGGAAGGATCGATCCCGATGAAGGACGGCGGTGTCTACTGCTGTATCGGGGGCCGGTCGGCAAAGGATATCGTAACCGAGGTCTGCGGCAATGCCATGGCAACCATTGCCATGGGGACCTGCGCCTGCTTCGGCGGTCTCCCCGCCGCGGCACCGAACCCGACCTCCGCCGTCGGCGTCTCCGCAGCCCTCCCCAACATTCCTGTCGTAAATCTCTCGGGCTGCCCCGTCAACGTGGAAAACATCACCGCAACGATTGTTTATTTCCTGACCTTTGGTACGCTCCCCCCCCTCGACAAGTTCGGCCGTCCCCTCTTCGCCTACGGAAAACGAATTCACGACAACTGCGAACGCCGGGCGCATTTCGACGCCGGACAGTATGTCCGGGAATGGGGCGACGAGGGACACCGGAAGGGGTGGTGTCTCTATGAAATGGGGTGCAAGGGGCCGGAGACCTTCCATAATTGTCCTCGCATCAAATACAATGACGGGACGAGTTGGCCCGTCGGATCGGGACACGGCTGTATCGGCTGTTCCGAACCGGCCTTCTGGGACGGGATGACGCCCTTCTACGAACGTCTCCCGCAACCACCCGGCTTCGGTGTAGAAGCGACGGCCGACAAGGTCGGGCTCGGCATCACCGCCGTAACGGGCGCAGCCGTGGCGGCCCATGGGATTGGGAGGATGATTACAGGCAAGAACACCCGGAAAGACTGACGGCTGCTCTGCGTAAAGGGGATGCTTTTCAACGGTAAAGCAAAAAGTTCCGGCTGCAAGGCGCGAAGGTTTTGAAGAGCGAGGCGTACTTTGTGGTACGTTGAAGCGAACTCAAAACCTGATAAACGCAGCAGACGGACTTTTTACGAAGCCGCAGAGAAAAGGAGAGATTCCATGGTAAAGATCGCAATCGATCCGGTCACCAGAATCGAAGGACACCTGAGAATTGAAGCAAAGGTGGAAGGCGGAAAGGTCGTCGATGCCTGGTCGTCGAGTACCATGTTCCGGGGGATCGAGCTGATTCTCAAGGGCCGCGACCCCAGGGATGCCTGGGCCTTTACCCAACGGGCCTGCGGCGTCTGCACCACCGTCCACGCTTTTGCTTCGATCCGGGCGGTGGAAAACGCCCTCGATATCACGATCCCCGATAATGCCCGGATCATCCGGAACATCATCTCGGCCGTCCAGTTCGTGCAGGACCATGTGATTCATTTTTACCATCTCCATGCCCTCGACTGGGTTGATATCATCAGCGCCCTTTCGGCCGACCCGGCAAAGACCGCGGCCCTGGCCCAGTCAATCTCGGACTGGCCGAATTCCTCCGTCACCTACTTCCGGGAGACCAAGGCAAAGATCCAGACCTTCGTCGATTCAGGACAGCTCGGCCCCTTTTCCAATGCCTACTGGGGACATCCGGCTTACAAACTTCCGCCCGAGGCCAACCTCATGGCCGTCTCCCACTATCTGGAGGCCCTCGACTGGCAGCGGGACATCATCCGGATTCACGCCCTCCTCGGCGCCAAGAATCCCCACCTGCAGACCTTTCTCGTGGGAGGGATGGCGGTCCCCGTCGACCCGAACAGCCAGAACGCACTGAACGCAGGGAGTCTCGCCTTCATGAAGGAACTGGCAACGAAAATCCGCCGGTTCGTGGAACAGGTCTACATCCCCGACCTGCTCGCCGTAGCCTCCTTTTACAAGGAGTGGGCCGCGTACGGCGGCGGCGTGGGCAATTATCTCGTCTATGGAGAATTCCCGAACAACAACGTAAGCAACACCGACAACCTATGGCTTCCCCGGGGGATCATCATGAACCGCGACCTCTCCACGGTCCTCCCCGTGGACCAGGAGAAAATCCGTGAATACGTCACCCACTCCTGGTATGAATACCCGGAAGGGAACGCAACGGGGAGACACCCCTATGAAGGGGAAACAAACGACCGGTACACGGGGCCGAAACCGCCTTACGACTTTCTGAACACGGATGCCGAATACAGCTGGCTCAAGGCTCCCCGCTACGAGGAGACCTCCATGGAGGTCGGTCCCCTGGCCCGGATGCTCGTGGCTTACGCCTCGGGTCATGCAGAGGTCAAGGCAGCGGTCAATCTCGTCCTGGGCAAACTCGGCGTCGGGCCGGAGGCGCTCTTCTCCACCCTCGGCCGGACGGCGGCACGCGGCGTGGAGACTCTCGTCATCGCCGACAGGCTCCCCGGCTGGATCGATGAACTTGCCGCCAACATGAAGAAGGGGGACCTGCGGGTTCATGCCGACGAAAAATGGGACCCTGCAACCTGGCCGAAAACGGCACAGGGATACGGCTGGTATGAGGCCCCCCGGGGGGCATTGGGACACTGGATCAAAATCAGGAAGACCAAGATCGACAATTACCAGATGGTCGTGCCGAGTACCTGGAACGGCTCTCCCATGGACGCCGGGGGCAAAAAAGGTCCCTGGGAGGCCGCGATCATCGGGACCCCCGTAGCGGATCCGGAGAAACCGCTGGAGATCCTCCGGACCGTCCACTCCTTCGACCCCTGCATGGCCTGCGCCGTCCATGTCATCGATCCCGAAGGGAAGGAAGTGATCCGAGTCAAGGTGATCTAAGAGGAAGGAGACCGTCATGCCCCGAGAACGCATCCGCACCTACGCATGGGAGATCCCGGTCCGCCTCACCCACTGGGTGAATTTCCTCTGTATCATCATACTGGTCGTCACCGGCTTTTACATCGGAAGGCCCTATGTCCGGACCGGCAGTCCGTATCTCATGGGGTGGATGCGATTCATTCACTTCACAGCCGCTTATCTCTTCGTGATGAGCCTGTTGGTCCGAATCTACTGGGCCTTTGCCGGAAACAAATATGCAAGCTGGCGGGTCTGGCTCCTCCTCACAAAGCGGCAATGGAAGGATTTTTGGGGAGCATTGAAATTCTATCTCTTTCTCAGCAAGCATCCTCCCTCCGCCGTAGGACATACGGCCATCGCCGGGTTCACCTACTTTTTCGTCTTCCTCCTTTTCGGGTGGCAGATCCTCTCCGGCTTTGCCCTCTATTCTCTTTCTCATACGGGAGTCCTCTGGCTCTACCTGGGCGGCTGGCTGACGGGTGTGATGCATCTGCAAACGATCCGTCTCTACCATCACCTGGCGACATACGCCATTATTTCCTTTGCCGCAGCCCATGTCTACATTGCCTGGTACCTGACACTGAAAGAGCGGAACGGATTAATGGGATCGATCTTTGACGGGTATAAGTTTGTGACGGGGAAAGAATGGGAGTAGTTATCGTAAGGAACCTGAGCGGTAACTCCAAGAAAAAAACTATGCGAAATTTCCTATGAACGATACACACCAGGGAAAGATCGCCGTGGTCGGTATCGGGAACCTGCTTCTCACCGATGACGGGATCGGGATTCATGCCCTGCGGGAATTAGAAGCACGCTATCGATTCCCCGGTCATGTCGATCTCCTCGACGGGGGGACGATGGGGCTCGACCTCCTCCCCTTTTTAGAGGGAAAGGACCGGATCCTCTTTTTGGATGCCGTCAGTTTCGGAAAAGCTCCGGGGACGATCGGTGAACTGAACAACGGAGAGATCCCCGGCTTCTTCGCAACCAAGCTTTCCGTCCATCAGATTGCTCTGCCTGATCTGTTGGGAGCCGGCAGGCTCCTCGGTACGCTCCCGGAACGGATGTGCCTGATCGGGATCGAACCGGAAAGCATCGAAAGCGGATACGGTCTCAGCCCTACGCTGGGGGAACAACTGGAAGGTTATCTGACCGCCGTTCTCGAAAGACTGGCCGAATGGGGCGTTCATCCATCCGCCGTTGAATATGAGAATGACGAGCGGTGCCGGTCCATGAAAGCACCGACGACTTGACCCTTGACTCCGAAACCCTGGTTTTATTATGTGCCTTGCCATCCCCTCCCGCATCACGGAGATTGAGAACCTCACCGCCACCATCGATGTTCTGGGCGCCGCCCGCAAGATCAGTCTTATCCTCCTGCCCGAACCGGCCGCCGTAGATGACTATGTTCTTGTCCACGCAGGATTCGCCCTTCAGAAGATCTGCAGGGAGGATGCCCTCGACTCGATCCGGATCCTCCATGAGATCGCACGGCAGATGGAGGAGGAAGATCCGTTGAAGGTGCAGGAAAGACCTGAATCCCCCGGCAAAACTCCATGATCCTCCCGCAACACTTTCCGATCACAAACAGGGTTGAAAATCAGACCTGCCGGAACCGGTAATAGGCGTTGCAGGCGCCTTCGGAAGAAACCATGCAGGCCCCCGCCGGATGATCGGGGGTACACCCCTTTCCAAAGAGGGTGCAATGAAGCGGTTCCGCCTTGCCCCGAAGGACCTCCCCGCAGAGACAGGCAGGATGTTCACAAGGTTCTCCGACAGGGAGAACATCTTCATAGACGATTTCCGCATCAAACCGGGCGTATTCCTCTTTCAGACGAAGGCCGCTTTCCGGAATCGACCCGATCCCCCGCCAGGAAAAGCTCTTTCGGGGAACAAAATATCTCTCCATCAATTCCTGCGCCTTGGGATTCCCTTCAAAATCAACGGCCCGGTCGTACTGGATTTCCACCTCCCGCCTGCCTTCCGCAGCCTGGCGAACAATCATGAGCACACTTTCGAGAAGATCCACCGGTTCAAAGCCGGAAACCACGATGGGAACTTCGTATTGTGCTGCGATGGAACGATAGATCCCGGCCCCGGTAATCACGCTGACATGACCGGGGGCAATGAAGGCCTGCACTTTCACATGATCATCGGCCATGATCGCATGGAGGGCCGGAGAGATCAACACATGGTTGACGTGAAAGAAGATGTTCTCCCGCTCCTCCTTTAGAACCCGATCCACAAGCGCCGCAGTTAAAGGCGCCGTCGTTTCGAAACCGATCGCGAAATAGACAATTCTTTTCTCCGGATTTGCTCCGGCGATTTTCAGAACCTCCAGGGGGGAATAGACGGTCCGCACATCCCGTCCCCCCGCCCGTTCCAGAATCAGGGAACTCTCCGAACCGGGCACCCGCATCATATCGCCCAGGGTCACCAGGATCACGCCCTCCTGCCGGGCCAATGCAATGGCATGGTCGATCCTCCCCTTCGGCATGATGCAGACGGGACAGCCCGGCCCGTGCAGAAAAGAAATTCCATCCGGCAGCAACTGGTGCAAACCGTAGTGCATGATCACATGGGTATGCCCGCCGCAGACCTCCATGATTCGAAGGGACGGACCCGCCTCTTCACAAATCCGGGCGGCCAGGGCGGTGATCGCTTCCCCGCTTCGGAGACTCTGAAAGTCACCGGTCAATCGCCGTTCCATTGGATCCTCCACGGTCAATCTTCCCTTTTCCGAAACGGTAGATCACGCGAAACCGACCGATTCGATAACTCATCAATCCCTCCGGTTTATTTTTCAGGGCTTTCCCGGCGAAAGGCTTCGAAACAAAAATAGGAGGCCCCGGCAAAGGGCCTCCCCGTGTCTTGAGCCAACCGCCCCCCAAGGTCGGGCGGCAACCTTGTTATCCTCGTTTTCTTAGCCGCACTTGGAGTAACCACAGGAAAGACATTTGAGACACCCTTCCGCCCGCTCCAGGGTCCCCACAGCCCCGCAGTCGGGACAGGTTGTCTGTTTGACGACCACTTGGTCCGTCTCAACATGCAACTTATGTTTGCCGTTTTTTCCGTTCGTCTTCATGTAGCGCCGCTCCAGGATCCGGGCGATGGCATCGGGGATGGAACGGACCAGCCCGTCCTTCTGAAAGATCGGATAATCCCCGCCGATCCCCTTGAGCTGACGGACGATCTTCTCTACAGGAACTCCATAACGAAGAGAGAGTGAAACCAGACGTCCGATCGCCTCGGTCTTCGCCATCGTCGACTGTCCCGATTTACCGATCGTTGCAAAAACCTCGACCGGTTTGCCTTCCACCTCGTTTACGGTGATGTAAAGGGTGCCGTGACCCAGTTTCATCTTGGCGGTAAATCCCTCGAGAATGGCAGGACGTGACAAAACCCGTTCCGCCCGCGCTGGTATGGACCTTTGCGATTCAGGGACGGATAATGGCTCAGAACGCTCACTATCTTCCTTCCCCACGTTCAGGACCTGTCCCGCCTTGCTCCCGTCCCGGTAGATGGTAACCCCCTTGCAGCCGGTCTCATAGGCCCGGATGTAGACCTCCTCCACATCTGAGATGGTGGCGTCATGGGGGAAATTGACGGTTTTGGAGACGGCATTATCCGTATATTTCTGGAAGGCCGCCTGCATCCGGATATGCCACTCCGGAGTCACATCGTGCGCCGTAACGAAGACCTCCCGGACCTCGCGGGGGACCTCCTCCATCCCCTGGAGCGTACCCTTTTCGGCAATTCGGGCCATCAATTCTTCGGAATAGAACCCCTTCTCGATGGCAATCTTCCGGAAGGACTCGTTCACCTCAATCAGTTTATCGTTGTCCATCACATTTCGGTAATAAGAGAGAGCAAAGATCGGCTCGATCCCGGAAGAACAGTTTGCAATGATCGAAAGAGTCCCCGTGGGGGCGATGGTCGTCATCGTGGCGTTCCGCACCTTCGGCATCCCCTTGTTGTCAAAAATACTTCCCTTGAAGTTGGGGAAGGCCCCCCGGACGGCAGCCAGTTCCTTCGAGGCTGTTCGGGCCTCCTTCCGGATAAACGACATGACCTTCTCGGCAAGGTCGATCGCCCGCTCCGAGTTATAGGGAATATTCAGGGCGATAAGGAGATCGGCCCATCCCATAATGCCGAGACCGATCTTCCGGTTCCCCTGCACCCGGTCCCGGATCTTTTTCAGGGGGAACTTCGACATATCAATCACATTATCCAGAAAATTAACCGAGGTATGCACAATACGGGAAAGTTGCTCATAGTCGACTTCCGGAAATCCGTCCCGGGATTTGACCACCCGTGCCAGATTGATGGACCCGAGGTTGCAAGCCTCGTAAGGAAGGAGGGGCTGCTCGCCGCAAGGGTTGGTCGATTCAATCTCCCCCAAAAGAGGCGTCGGGTTGTCCCGGTTCAGGCGATCCAAGAAGACAATCCCGGGATCACCGTTCTTCCAGGCCAGTTGAACGATCTCGTCGAAGACCTCCTTCGCATCAAGCTGCCCCGCCAATCCCTTTGTATAGGGATCGACCAGATCATAGGGTTTCCCGGCCTTGGCCGCTTCCATAAAAGCCTCGGTCAGCCCGACGGAAAGGTTAAAATTATTGAGGCTTCCGTCATTCTCTTTGGCATGGATAAACTCAAGGATATCGGGATGATCCACCCGGAGTATCCCCATGTTCGCTCCCCTGCGGGTCCCCCCCTGCTTCACCTGCTCCGTCGCCGTATTGAAAATCCGCATGAAAGAGATCGGACCGGAAGCAACCCCGCCGGTGGAACCGACCTGTGAGTTCTTGGGCCGGAGACGGGAGAAGGAGAAACCGGTACCGCCGCCCGACTTGTGGATCAGGGCCGCATGTTTCAGGGAATCGAAAATCCCCTCCATGGAATCATCCACGGGAAGAACAAAGCAGGCGGAAAGCTGCTGCAACTCCCGGCCGGCATTCATCAGGGTCGGAGAGTTGGGCAAAAACTCGAGATTGGTCATCAACCGGTAAAAAATCCGGGCTTTCTCCGGCACGTTGGCCTTTTTATCGTAGATCCGCTCCGCCCCGGCAATGTTCTTCGCCACCCGGAGAAACATATCCTTCGGGGCCTCGAGCGGTCGGTTCTTTTCATCTTTTTTCAGATAGCGCCGCTCCAGAACACGAACAGCATTTGGAGAAAGATCAAGGGAAGGTAAAGATTCCGAGGGAGTCACGGGGAAAGCCACCGCAGGCATGCGCTTGATCCCGTAATACATCAGCTTCGCTTCGATCAGTTTCTGCATGACCGGCTGCGTCAGCGGCTTATTCTTGTGGGAGGCAAACTCCTTTTCAATATCCCGGCTGATCATCGAAGCCACCTCTTCACTGCCGTGATTGCCCCGGACCAGGGCATCGACAAAGGAATCCCGGTCCCATACGGAAGCAAGCTCCTCCCGGTTTCGATCCAGGACTTCACCAACCGACTCTACACCTTTTTTGCCTGACATCGCGATTTCCTCCCTCAGGGTAGCCAGTACCTAATCTTTTAAAGATAAAATCTGTCTGTATGGATTGGGTTGAAGATAATTACGGAATGATCTTTTCTGCAGGTCTTCCGGGACATGATGAATACCGGCGTCCTTTTCTCCACAACAACCTCCCGGAATGCCCACAGGATATTAACAGGATGTTCACAAGAATCACACAATGTTGTATATGAGTTGGGACTATACCACAATATTTAGTGATGTCAAGACTTTTATCTCAGAAAGTGCATGTGGATTATGGACCCTTGCAGTACGGGGAAAAGCTCCGGGTCACAAAGAGGTCAAGTCTGCTTTTGGCTCTTTTGGTTAGCATCTTTTTCAATAAGAGCCAAAAGCAGACTTGACCCCTTTGCTGTGTGTATAAAATGGCGGGAGAGGGCGGGAATCGAACCCACCAGGCGGGGTGTTAAGCCGCCCCACCGGATTTGAAGTCTATTTTGATATGATTTGTATGGATTAGCCAAGGTCAATAAAAGCATAAAAAACACTTGATTTGTCAAAGAGTTACATGCTATGTTGATTCATGGAAATCAACCTTGATTTTTGGCGTTTCGTGAAACGTACAAAACCAGAACAAGACCAAAAAATGAGTATCCCCGATATTCCGCTTGACGGATGAATTAACATAATGTTAACTTCAGGATACAGGACAGCGGGTTGAAAAAGGCACCGGATCAATTCAGCAGAAGCGAGGCTCTCAAACATATCCGGGAAAACTGGGTCAAGGGGTCGATTCTCTCCAGCAGGCATTTCAGGGAACGGCTGATCGAAAGAAATATCACCATGCAGGATGTGGCTTATGCCGTGAAGCATGGGAGAATCGAAGACCCGCCGGACCTCCACCCGAAAACAAATGAATGGTGCTACAGGGTGAAGGGAAGAACAGTCGACAAGATACCGGTCACGGTCGTCATCGAACTGGGAGATCCGGATATCAACCGGCTGGTAACGGTCTATCCGGGAGAATAGCGATGAAGTGCATCAGTTGCGGCGCAAGGATGAAGAAAAAGATCGGCAACTATCGTTATGACGAATCCGGCCTGAAGGATGTGACCCTGGCCGGGGTGCCGATATATACATGCCGTTGCGGGGAGATCTCTCCCCTGATCCGGAATACCGATGAACTGCACCGGGTCATTGCGTACATGCTCACAAAGAAGACGGCTCCCCTAACCGGCCCCGAGTTCCGTTTTCTCCGGAAAGAGATGGGAATGAACGCCAAAGAGATTGCAAAACTCCTCGGGGTGTCACCGATAACGGTTTCACGGTGGGAGACCGGCAACAAGAATATCGGAAACTCCAACGACCGGCTGATCCGCCTGATCTATATCCGGCACCTGGAAGGCCTCTGTTCAAAATTCATCGATACGGATATGAAAACGGTTCTGTACAACATCACCCCTGAACACTCCGGGAAAGTCACCATCCCCGTCGACCGGCTCCCCGATCTGCTTCCCTGTACGGTCTGATAACCACGATTGCCCTGAAATCCCGGTCGGAACCTGCTGAAAAATCCGGTGTCTTCATTTTTCTGCGCGACTTTTCCCTTTCTCAAGTTACTGATATAACAGAATGTCTTCAAAGAGTGGCGAGTTGCACCATCTGTCGGCACCTGAGCATACTCTCATAGCAACAAGGGGCACCAAGAAAATCGCCAATAACACCATACGGTTAGCCTATGCCACAAACAAACCTTGACAAACGGTTATTTTTTGAGTATTTTGCTCTTGCGTATACAACCAAGGAGGGAAAGGCGATGAAAAATTTTTCTGGGAAGATGGTTTCGCGGTTGGCGGCGGGGGTTTTCGCTGTCTTGGTTATTTTCTGCTTTTTGGCTGGGAGCGCGGAGGCGGTGTCTACCGTTACCGCTCGTATTGAGCCGTATGGAGAACAGATCGGGCTTCGGGATGCCGGATATTACAACGGCATCTACATAATTGACATTGACGGCAAGGACTATCAGGCGATGCTGAATTTGCCGGATTTACCGCTTATTGGTGGTTTTGGAATGGGTAACTCTACGGATTTCCTGCCGTTCCAGGCGGAGCTGTATGATTTCGCCGATATTCAGGCGACTGGCGGGCCGTATCCGGACCGGATCACGGCTTCGGAGTATAACCAGAGCGCTGATGTATTTGTTACCGCTCTTTTGGGATACAACCCGCCGGATCCGCTCTGGGCTGCGGGGCTCGGGGATTGCCTTTGGGAATCCATATATGGCACAATTGGTGCGTTCCAAGGAGACCCGACATTATCTTACTCGAGTCGGGTATATGATACATCAACAGGTATGACGATGTATGACGCCTACAAGACGCTGTGGCCCCTCAATCCGAATATGGATTGGAGCGGAGATATGTGGGTTTTGTCTGAAGTGCAAGGGGTAGAGCAAAATTTTTTTGTCTTCGCCACGCCTGTGGGGCTTGCGGGTGGGGCTCCGGTGCCGGAACCGGCGTCGCTTTTCCTCATCGGGACGGGTATCGTCGGGATTCTGGCGATACGGTCGTCAAAGAAAAGGTGGCAATAACCACAGCGGGACGCGAATGCGCCCCGCTTTTTTTTTGCTGAAAATGTTTCTTTTGCCCACTTGTTTCATCCTCTCAGGCGATACTTAATTAAAATCGTATTTGCACAATACCCCACCAACATTGCCAGCATATTTCCCTCCCGGACAGGATGCGTCTTTTTCAAGCGACCAAAACATTGAGAATGGAGCCGTACATACTGGATTGGTATTTTGCGTGCAGTAATATATCCCTTCGTTAAAAAAAACACCTGGACCTGTTGATTTTGGTATCAAAGGAAGAGATGGCATAAATTTCTTTATCTCCGTGTTTACAGCCGGATTCTGCGGATACAAATCAAAGAAACCGCAAT
>JAADIO010000060.1 GCA_013151235.1 Deltaproteobacteria bacterium
AGCTTGTCGAAGGAAGCCGGCCGAAGGGTCGAAGGGCTTCGTGACTTTTTACGACACCATCAACATTGAGTATATGGAGAAAAACCGTAACTGCTCAGGTTGCTTCTATTTTTCCGCAGTCATGCGGGAAAAGAGGGGTGACCTGAGTAGTTACGAAAAATCAAAGTCAAAAGCAATGGGCATGAGCCACGGGGGACAGGGGGAACACGGGGAAGGCAAGAACAATTCCCTCTCTCCAGCGGGGAGAGGGTTGGGGTGAGGGGGGACGTTAAACTTTTCCCCTGAATTGCAAGAAAGGTCAACGGCAGACTCCTCGCGGGGTGTCATGTAGGGGGCGGTTTACAGACCGCTCCGGGAGAAAGCAAAATTATAATCCCCCTCAGTTCCCCTTCACGAAGGGGGAGGACCAAGGCAAAGACATAATCCCCGTCGGTCCCCTTAGGCAAGGGGGAGGCCGTCATCCCTCGCTTCGCTGAAGGGGTGAATTGCAAAGAAACTCACAGGTTGTATTTCGATGCGTTGTGTGGTACAAGTAAAGATACGTTAGGAGGTACATGTAATGGTTAAGATTCCAGAGATTGTTCCCGTGTCGGATCTGAGGCAAGATGCGGCCGCTGTTCTGAAACGTCTGAAAAATATTCAGGGTCCTCTCGTGATTACTCAGAGGGGCAGGGCGAGAGCGGTTCTGATCAGCATTGACGTATATGAACGGACCCGGCAGGAGAACGAATTGCTTCGCATGCTGGCCGCAGGCGAGAAAGAAATCATGGATTCCAGGGGACACTCCCTGGACAGTGTCCTGCGAGAGGCCGACGCTTTGCTGAAGGGCGATGAATCTTGAAGGTCCGCTTTACCCCTTCGGCACGGCGAAGTTTCCTGGCGGCGTTGGGTTATATTCATCATGACAATCCGTCGGCGGCGCAGGAGTTTCGGGACAAAACGGAAAAGATTCTGCGGCGTCTGGAAAGGTTTCCGAAATCGGGCCGCAGCATCCCCGAGTTTCCCGATCTCCCTCATCGGGAGGTGATTGTCCCGCCTTACCGTTTTTTCTACCGCCTTGAGAAGAAGACTATCTGGATTGTTGCGGTTTGGCATGGAGCGCAACAGATACGGAAACCTTGAACCTCTGCACCTGATTTAACACCCTATCTTTGTATTGACCCCTCCCCCCTTCCTCTGCTAAGATAACCTCCCATCCATAATAAGATTTCCTCAGGAATTCCTCATGAGCGTTGTTGCTGTTATTCCGGCCCGTTATGCCTCAACCCGGTTTCCCGGCAAGCCACTTGCCATGATTGGCGAAAAGCCGATGATCCGATGGGTTTATGAGCGGGTGCAAAGGGCTTCCCGGGTCGACCGGGTCATTGTGGCGACGGATGATGAGCGGATTCTTGAGGCCGTTCGTGCCTTCGGGGGGGAGGCGGTCATGACCTCAGGGGAGCATCCTTCCGGGACGGACCGGATCGCGGAAGCGGCACTGGGGCTTGACGCCGAGATCATTGTGAACGTTCAGGGGGATGAGCCCCTGATCCGGGGAGATGTGATCGATGCCTGCATCCGGCCTCTCCAGGAGGGAGCGCAAGAGCCCGTTGTCACGCCCTGTGTTCGGATCCGTTCTTTGCAAGATCTGCGAAATCCCGATGTGGTGAAGGTCGTGAAGAGCCCTGCGGGGCGGGCCCTCTATTTTTCCCGCTTTCCGATTCCCTTTGACCGGGGCCGGAAAATTGATGAAGATTGCCTGTCGGAACTTTCTTTCTGGAAACATCTCGGACTTTATGCCTACCGAAGGGATTTTTTGTTACAATACAGCCGGATGGCGCCGTCGCCCCTGGAAAAGCGGGAAAAATTGGAGCAGTTGAGGATCCTGGAGAATGGCTATACAATCCGGGTGGAGGAGACCGACTACGATTCCGTCGGTGTTGACTCTCCGGAGGATCTTGAGAAAATTCGGGACCTGTTTTATGAGAAGGTGAAAGAAAAACCGACTCCGGAGGATACGATAAAAGAGCTTAAGGCGCTTCGAAATAATCTCACTTTGCAAGATCTCTCAGTGAAAGAGATGATTGCAAAAAGACGAAAATGATTTTATATGATTATGTGCCTTTCGTATGACCAATGAATGAATCGGAAAAGAGATAAGGGGTGAAGATGACTACGAAATATATCTTTGTGACGGGCGGGGTGGTTTCCTCTCTGGGCAAGGGGCTTGCTGCGGCCTCGATGGGGGCGCTGCTCGAGAGCCGGGGGCAGACGGTGACCCTGCAGAAGCTCGATCCCTACATCAATATTGACCCCGGCACGATGAGCCCCTTCCAGCACGGGGAGGTCTACGTGACGGACGACGGGACGGAAACCGATCTCGACCTGGGGCATTACGAGCGGTACACGAACGCCAAGCTGAACCGAAACAGCAACTATACGACCGGGAAGATCTATAACGCCGTGATTCAGAAGGAACGGCGGGGCGACTACTTAGGCGGCACGGTGCAGGTGGTGCCGCACATAACGAACGAGATCAAGGAGAGTATCCGGTCGGTCTCTCATGATGTTGATGTGGTGATCGTCGAAATCGGCGGGACCATCGGTGATATCGAGTCCCTTCCTTTCCTGGAGGCGATCCGTCAGTTTCGCCAGGATGCGGGCCGGAAGAACGTGATTTATGTTCACCTGACGCTTGTCCCCTATATCCGGGCGGCGGGGGAACTCAAGAGCAAACCGACGCAGCACAGTGTGAAGGAACTCCTCCAGATCGGAATTCAGCCCGATATTCTCCTCTGCCGGACCGAGCATTTCCTGCCCGAAGACCTCAAAAAGAAGATCGCCCTCTTTTGTAATGTAGATCACGACGCGGTTATCTCCGCCCGGGATGTGGAGACGATCTACGAGGTGCCTCTCTTTCTGCACAAAGAAGGTCTGGACGACAAGATCGTGGAACTCTTGGAAATCGGGAACGGCAGACAGGACCTTTCCGAATGGGAAGAAATCGTTGAGAAGATCAAGCACCCGACCTACAATACGACGATCGGGATTGTCGGGAAGTATGTCGATCTTCGGGAATCCTACAAGAGCCTGAACGAGGCGCTGACCCATGGGGGGGCGGCCAACGATGCCCGGGTCAACGTGAAATGGGTCGATGCGGAGGAGATCGAGAAGCAGGGGGCGGAAGAGTTGTTGCGGGATGTGGACGGTGTGCTGGTCCCCGGCGGATTCGGTGAGCGGGGGATTGAAGGAAAAATCGCCGCCGTCGAGTATGCCCGGACCCGGAAGGTCCCCTTCCTCGGCATTTGTCTCGGTATGCAGTGTGCCGTCATTGAGTATGCACGTCATGTTTGCAACCTGCCGCATGCCAACAGCGCAGAGTTTGATGCCGCAACACCCGATCCGGTGATCTACCTGCTGGAGAAATGGACCGACTTCAAGGACAATACCGTACAGGAGCGGGATTCGGCTTCGGACAAAGGGGGGACGATGCGTCTCGGCGCCTATCCCTGCGTGCTGACGGAGGGAAGTTTTTCCCATACGGCCTACGAGAAGATGGAGATCTCCGAGCGTCATCGTCATCGCTTTGAATTCAACAACCGTTATCTTGATCTCCTCCGGGAGCAGGGTCTTTTCATCGCCGGGATGTCACCGGATCGGGAATTGGTGGAGATTGTTGAGGTGCGTGATCATCCATGGTTCGTGGGCTGCCAGTTTCATCCCGAATTCAAGTCGCGGCCGAGAAGTCCCCACCCGTTGTTCCGGGACTTTGTCACGATGGCCTTGAAGTATCGACGGAAGTTGGGGAGTCAAAAGAAGAGCGGAACGGTTCCCGATACCTTAAAGAGCAGGCAGGGACAATGACGGCAACGGTGCAGATCGGCAAGGTGCGGATCGGAGGAGGGGCTCTGGTGTTGATTGCCGGTCCCTGTGTCATCGAAAGCGAATCGCTTGTACTCAAGACCGCGGAGAGACTGAAAAGGATCGCCGCCGATGCTCGGATGCCGCTCATTTTCAAGTCCTCTTTCGACAAGGCAAACCGATCCTCCTATGCCTCTTTTCGCGGACCGGGGCTTACGGAGGGGCTGAAGATCCTTCAGCGCGTTCGTGAGGAGTTCGATCTTCCCGTTCTTTCCGATGTCCATCGGGAAGAGGAGGTCGGTCCGGCTGCTGAAATTATCGATGTCCTTCAGGTTCCCGCCCTGCTTTGCCGACAAACCGACTTTTTGATGGCTGTGGCGCGTTCAGGCCGTGCCGTCAATGTTAAGAAAGGGCAGTTTATGGCCCCATGGGACATGAAAAACGTAGTGGAGAAGATCCGTCAGGCCGGGAACGAGCAAATAATCCTGACGGAACGGGGAAGCAGCTTCGGCTACAATAATCTCGTCTCCGATATGCGGTCTCTGCCGGTGATGCGGGATCTCGGCGTCCCGGTCGTGTTCGACGGTACGCACAGTGTCCAGCTTCCCGGCGGGCAGGGGACCGTTTCGGGAGGTCAGCGGGAGTTCGTGCCGGCGCTGACCCGGGCGGCCGTGGCCGCCGGCGTGGACGGGATCTTCCTGGAGGTCCATCCCGATCCCGACCGTGCCCTTTGCGACGGTCCCAACATGCTGGCCTTATCTTCCCTGCCCGAACTGCTCCGGCAGGTCATCGGGATCCATGCCGTTGTATCCGGAAAGGAATCGGAAAGATCATGACAACCAAGGGGATGAAGAGGAAGGATAATTCACTGATTGAAACGGCGAAAAACACGTTGAAAATAGAGTCCGATGCAATCCTCTCTCTCATTGATCGGGTGGACGAACATTTTGAAGAGGCCGTGGAGATCATTTATGCCTGCCAAGGACGGGTCGTGGTGACGGGGATGGGAAAATCCGGCATCATCGCCCGGAAGATTGCCGCCACCTTTGCTAGTACGGGAACGCCGGCCTTTTTCGTGCATCCTGCCGAAGGGATCCACGGGGATTTGGGGATGATCGTACGGGACGACGTGGTCCTGACCCTCTCCAACAGCGGAGAGACGGAAGAACTGGCAACGCTTCTCCCTTTGATCAAGCGGCAGGGGAACCTTCTGGTAGCCATGACCGGATGTCCCGGTTCTTTCCTGGCCGAACGGAGCGACGTCGCACTTGATGTCAGTGTGGAAAAGGAGGCCTGTCCACTCGGGATGGCTCCAACCGCCAGTACCACGGCGGCTCTTGCCATGGGGGATGCCCTGGCGGCGGCACTTTTAAGCAAGCGGGGTTTCAAAACGGAAGATTTCGCCTATTTCCATCCCGGCGGCACGCTCGGGAAGCGGCTCTTTCTCAAGGTGTCGGACCTGATGCATGCGGGAGAGGAAATCCCGAGGATTGCAGAAGAAGATCTCATGAAGGAGGCGATCTACGAAATCTCCGCCAAGAAACTGGGTGTCACCACCGTCGTCGATACCGACGGGATCTTGAAGGGGATCATTACCGATGGCGACCTGCGCCGGTTCTTCGGAAAGGAGATCGGCCGGAGGGAAGATCCTCTTTCCGTGCCGGCCAAGGATGTCATGTCCCCGGGGGTCCGGACAATTGAAGCCGATGCCCTGGCGGCCAGGGCGGTTCAGGTGATGGAGAAGCACTCCATTACTTCCCTGGTGATTATTGATGAAGCTCATGTACCGGTGGGTATTATTCATTTGCATGATCTTTTGAAGGCCGGTGTTGTATGAGCTGACGGCTTCGTAAAAAGTCCGTCTGTTGTAGGAGGTGGGTCCGTAATTAAAGAGAGGAGGAGCGGATGGCCGTGAACAGGAATTCCCGGATACAGGCGGATATCGACAAGCTTCTGGCAGGCAATTCCAGGGACCATCGGACATTCATTGCAAAGGTGGATCGTCTGGTGGAACGTTGCGGTAACGATTTTTTCCCCTACCTGTTTTTTACCACGGCTCATCTTGAATTCCCGAAAAGAACGGCCAAAAAACACTGGGATGAGATCCTTCTCCATTGGGAGAAGATGCGCAAGTGTATTAAAAGGGAGATCGATTTTCGGGTGGCTCTTCTCGACTATTTCATCGACATCAACCACCGAATCAAGAACCCGAAGATCATTGAAATTAAAATCTTTCAGAAGACCCAACAGGAAAGTTATCTCGATGAACTGACGCAGCTTTTCAATTACCGCTATTTTCAGCAGGCCCTGAAGAATGAAATCGTCAGGGCGCAGCGTTATGCCGCTCCCCTTTCCCTGGTGATTTTTGATGTGGACGACTTCAAGAACTACAATGATACGAACGGGCATTTTGCCGGGAATCAGGCACTAAAAAAACTGGCCCGAACACTCAAAAAGGGCGTTCGGGATGTAGATGTGGTGGTCCGTTATGGTGGGGAAGAGTTTGCCATTCTTCTGCCGGAAACGACCAAGGAAGGAGCCATGGTGATCTCCGAGCGTATCCGGAATCGGGTGGAGATCACCAAATATACCGGAGGTGCAAAGCAGCCCCTGAAAAATTTTACCATCAGCGGAGGTGTGGCTACCCTGAAGGTGGATGCCGCGACCGGTTCGGAACTGATCAAAAAAGCCGACCGGGCCCTCTATCGTGCGAAAAGCCGGGGAAAGAATCAAATCGCTCTTTATGAGGACGAACGGCGTGACTTTGAACGTGTCAGCGCATCGCTGGTTGGACGGTTGAATGTGATCTCGGATTCCGGGGATCTCTTCTCCGTCAAGAATCTCAGTGAAGGAGGGGCGCTTTTGATTTACAGCAGCGTTCTTCCCTTGGGCAGTGTTCTCCATCTCGCTTTCCAGGTGCCGGGCCGTAAAACACCGATTGCCTGCAAGGCCAAAGTGACCCGTGTTGAGGAATTGAAAAAGAACAAGTCTTACGAAATAGGTGTCCGGATCATCCAGATACGGGAGCGGGAGCGCAAATCTCTCAGGCGATTTATTGCATCGACGGGGCGGAAAAAGGGGGTGTAGTTGCCGGCATCAGCGTTTTTTCTTCCGTGAACTTTTGGGAGAGCCTAATAATTTCAGACGAAAAAGTTTCGCTGCCAGGTGGTACAGGTCGGAACGGCTTCCCTCTTTGCGGATTCCAATCGCTACTACCAGAACAACGACCTCCTTCCGCTCCACCCGATATAGAATACGATAACGCTGTCCGGCTGCCCGGATGCTCCGGTATCCGGCGAGGTCACCGGTCAATGCTTTCCCCTGTTTCTCCGGATCGTTGGACAATCCATCAATTCGACAGCCGATTTTTTCTCTGATCCGTCGGTCCGGGATGGCCGTAAGCATCTCTTTCGCCTGTACGGTGAGGACAATTTTGTAACCCATTACAAACCCAGGTCCTTTTTGACCTCCTCCCAGGGGATTGTTTTCCCATCCCGGAGATCTTGAATACTCAAACGCAGACTTTCCGTGAGTTCTTCATCTCCCAGGACTTCCAGGGTTTCCATAATCGTCTCATAAAGGTCCCACGGCATTACCGCCAGTACAGGTTTTCCTCTCCGTGTGACTGCGACTGCACCAGGTTCGTGTTCTCCGGCAAATTCCTCCGTAAGTTCTTTGAGCTTATGCCGAGCTTCGGTAATGGGTAATGTTTTTGTCATGATAGTGGTCCTCTTAAAGTTAGATATGCTTCTAAATGTACATTTATACGATCATTTTGTCAAGTCAAAATTCCTCGGAGGCCTCCCCCGGTTGTTTGGACATGATGTGACAGAATATCTATACCGCCGTATTGATGACAGCCAAAAATTGATAGATGGTGAGATCGAGGGTGTCCTGATCGGCAAGAAATTCCTCTGATGGGGATGAATTCTTTATTTCCCTAACGCCTTCGCCTCGTTCCAGAGGCGCTCCATTTCCTCCAGAGTCAGGGTGTGGAGTTCAACCTTCCGCCGGGCCGCGTACTCCTCGATATGCTGAAACCGTGCAATGAAGCGGCTGATCGTCTTCCGGAGGGCATCCTCGGGACTGACCTTGATGAAACGGGAGAGGTTGACCAGGGCGAAGAGCATATCACCGAATTCATTTTCAATCTCTTCCGGATCTTTCTTCTCCAGCGCCTCCTTGAATTCGGCTGTCTCTTCCTCCACCTTTTCCAGTACCTGGGAAATATGCTCCCAGTCAAAGCCGACCCGGGCGGCCCGGTCCTGAAGGCGGTGGGCCTTGAGCAGAGCGGGCAGGGCCTTGGGAATTCCCTCGAGAATCGATTTTCTCTTCCGGTCTTTTTGCTCTTCCTTCTTGATCTGCTCCCACCTGTGTAAAACCTCCTCGGCGTTGTCAGCCGTCTCGTTCCCGAAGACATGGGGATGGCGTCGCAGCATCTTTTCGTTGATTCCCCGCGCCACATCGTCGAATTCGAAATCCCCCGACTCCTTCCCGATCTGGGCCAGAAAGACGATCTGCAGCAGCAGATCGCCCAACTCCTCGCAGACCTCTTCCGGTTTACCCCGTTCAATGGCTTCCACCACCTCGTAGGCCTCTTCGATGATAAAGGGTTTGAGACTCTCCATGGTTTGTTGTTTGTCCCAGGGACAGCCGTGCTCCGAGCGAAGTTTCCCCATGATGGTCAACAGTTTGTCCATTCCCTCATTTTTCTCCATGGTCCTATCATAGGGTTTTTATACCCGTGGAGTCAATCGGGAAAAGGCAAAGGAAAAGGCAAAGGGGCAAAGGGACAGAGGGACAAAGCAAACCAAACTCGTTTCTCGCGGAGAACAGGGGGAGAGTCAACGTCCCCCCTCACCTCGATCCTCTCCCCTCAGGGAGAGGAAGTAACTTCATCTGTGCCGAGCAGTTGCCCCTTCTCCCCGCCGGGGAGAAGGTTGGGATGAGGGGGGGGTGTAGCGCCGGGGTTTATCCCCGGCGAAAGCGTACACGGCGAACCCGTCCCGGTTGCCCACAGACCGTTGATGACCTATACTGGTGGCAAATGGACAGGAATGCCCTGTCCAGCCCATTCCATAAACCGTATCGATCAAGGAGAGAAAAGATGTCCAGACTATTTGAAGAGGTGAAAATCGGCGGGATGTTTCTTCCCAACCGTGCTGTCCGGTCGGCCACCTACGAGAACCGTTGTGACGAGGATGGGAAGGTGACGGAGGAACTGATCCGGTTCTACCGGGAACTGGCCGCCGGGGAGATCGGACTGATCGTCACCGGCAACGCCATGGTCCATCCCTGGGGGATCACGGCGCCGAACGCCCTTGGCATCTACAGTGATGAACACCTCCCCGGACTGGCCCGGCTGTCCGAAATGATCCACGACGGGGGAGGGCATGTTGTGGTGCAACTCTCCCACGGGGGGCGGCAGAGCGTGCCGGACCTGATCGGCGGCCGGGAGGCGATCGCTCCTTCGGCCGTTTATTCCCGGGCCATGAAATACACGCCGAAAGAGATGACGGGAAAGGAGATCCGCGAAGTGATCGAGGCCTTTGTCACTGCCGCCGAGCGGGCGCAGAAGGCCGGTTTCGACGGGGTGCAGCTCCACTGTGCCCACGGGTATCTGTTGAGCAGCTTCCTCTCCCCCTTTGCCAACACCCGGACCGATGACTACGGCGGCACCACGGAGAAACGGACCCGCATCATTCTGGAAATTTTTGATCGGATTCAGGCCCGCTGCGGAAAAGAGTTTCCCGTCCTGGTCAAGTTGAACTCCGAAGAGGGGCTGGAAAACGGCCTTGATATCGAGGAAGCCGCCCGGGTGGTGAAACTCCTCGACGGAAAAGATTTCGCCGCCATCGAAATCAGCGGCGGGATCTACGAAACGGGTCTTTCGACCCGTCCCAAAATCAAGGCCCGCGAAAACGAGGCCTACTTCCTGGCTAATGCCGATCGGCTTCGCGGAGAGACGAAGATCCCCCTGATCCTGGTTGGCGGTATCCGTTCCCTTGAGCGGATCGATGAAATCCTGGAATCAGGCGTCGTCGAGATGGTCTCCATGAGCCGCCCCTTCATCCGGGAGCCGGGACTGATCCAAAGATGGCAGGCAGGGGATTTAACCCCGGCCCGTTGCATCTCCTGCAACCTCTGCATGAAAAAGGTTTTCGAAGGACCGGTGAAGTGCTACCAGGAGGAGAAAAAGATGAATTCGGGAACGGTTCTCGATTAGGCTAATAGAAACTATGATATAAAAATTAGAACCGTCCCCGGCAGTAATTTACAGTCCAGTTGCAATCTTGAGTTGGCGGTCAAGTTCACTTTGCACGGAAGAACTTGCTTGGCCAAGGCGTCTGATAATCAATATTTTTTCTGCCGTCAGGCAGCTTATTCATTTTGAAGATAAATGGAAAATAGAAAATAAGTCAAATGAAAGAAAGCCCGGTGGAATCGCAAAAGATTCGTGCTGTGCTTGATGGGCACCCATTGAGACAACGGCAAGATTGCCGAACCCGGGGCCGGGTGGTGACGGTGGAATTTGCCTTCCGGCAAAGAAATTCATGTCCGTCCTTCGGTAAGGTAAATGAGTGCTTTGTTGATGTCTTCTCGTTTCCCCGTAATAAAAAGCAAATCACCGACCTTCAAGCGGAATGCCGGAGCAGGGCTTGTCTGCATCTGATTTTCACGTTCAATTGCGATGATCGTAGCACCTGTCCGGGTTCTGATTTTAAGGTTTTCTATCGATTTGCCCACGACGGGTGAATTGTCATGAATTGTATAGAGCTCAACGGCAACCTTAGACAGGACCGTAAGTTTGTCGAAGAACGGTTTCCGTGTTGCGGTTTTTGTTTGCCTCAGGATTTTGTAAGCATCTTCTCGAATCATGTCGACGAAGTTAAAGATCTCATTTTTCGGTATCTGGTAATGGCTGAGGACTCTTGAGAATATTTCCACAGAGGTTTCAAATTCCTCCGGGATTACTTCATCTGCGCCAAGGCTTAATAGATCGTCGACTTCAGAAGTATATCGGGTTCTTGCAATGATATAGAGATCCGGATTCTGGTTTCTTGCGGTCTTGACAATATCCCTGCAGGAGGAAGGGTCTGAAATTGCAATGACGAGGACCCCGGCCGTGGTGATTCCGAGTCTGTGAAGTGCTTCAACCTGCGTTCCATCGCCGTAATAAATCGGTTCTCCACGTTTCTTCATATTCCGGACGGTACCGATATTCAATTCCAGTATTGCATAGGGCAAATCCGCTTCTTGCAAGACTCGGGCAAGATTTTTTCCGTTCAAACCAAAACCGATGATAATGGTGTGATCTCTTCTTTGTTCCGGAGATTCCCTGTACTCTGACTTTGCTTTGATATTTTCAAGCCTGCCCAGAAGTTTCCGGGTGCTCAACCGGGTGGAGATAAAGGGCGAAATTTTCATAATGAAAGGGGTCAAAAGCATGGTTAAAATCGATGCGGAAAGAAATCCTTGGTATATATCTTCTGAGATCAGGCCTGCTTCGATTCCGGCAACCGCAAGCACAAATGAAAATTCACCCACCTGTGCAAGATTCAGGCTGGACTGTATCGATGTCCGAACCGCGCGTCTCAACAGAATCATCGAAAGAAAACTGCTGAAAAATTTCAGGAAGATGATCCCGCCGACCAGAGAGAGAACAATAACCAGGTTGTTTGCAACAAATGATGTGTCCATCAGCATGCCCACGGATATGAAAAACAGCCCGCTGAAACTGTCTCGAAACGGCAATATTGCTGATGTTGCCTCCTGTGCATATTCGGATTCCGAAATCACAAGGCCGGCAAGAAATGCACCCAACGCGAGGGAAAGTCCGAATTCAGAAGTGATGAAAGCGATTCCAAAACAAAGAATCAAGATTGTAATCACAAACAGTTCCCGGCTTCTTGTGCGGACAATTTGATACAGTAGATTCGGCACGAGCCATTTGGCTGAAAGCAGAACGATTGCTATGATGACAGCGGCCTTTGCGAGGGTGAACAGTAATTCGCTTGTTCCGTGATTACCGGCCATCACCGGAATAAAAAGCATAAACGGCACGATGCAGAGATCCTGAAATATCAGGATACCCACGCTGACTCTTCCGTGGGGCGTATCCAGTTCCGCCCTCTCGGAGAGCAGTTTCATTACAATTGCGGTGCTGCTCAGCGCGGTTAAAAACCCAATAAAGATCGCAGTATTGATATCTCCGATCCATTGATTGGAGATGAAGGCGGCTGCAACCACGGTTATGAGAACCTGGAGCCCGCCGATCCCGAAGACTTCCAAACGCATTCTTAAAAATTTGGATAAGGAAAACTCAAGGCCAATCGTAAAAAGCAGGAGGATGACTCCGATCTCCGCAAAGGTCTGGATTGTGTTGAGGTCCCGTATAAGATGTAAGCCGTGAGGGCCGAGTACGATGCCCGCTAACAGGAATCCGACAATAGAGGGGATTCTGATTCTGTGCAGTGCAAATACGACGACGGCGGATATTGCAAAGATGATGACGAGTGATTTTAGAAAATAAAGTTCATGCATATGCTGTTATGACGATTTTTGTGAATCGGGACATGCTAAAAAGGACGCCGGGGGTTCTCTTGGAGGACCCGGTCCGTAGAGGCCTTTTTCTGCAGAGAGAAAACCGCCCCGGGAATATACGAAAGCCTCCCTGCTGTAAGCCGCTCAAAGTTGATGAAGTCGTAAAAACTCGTTTTCCGGATTCCGTTCATGGTTCGACAGGCTCCCCACGAACGGTCCATTAAACTTTCCGAACCACACAAACGGAATATCAATCACTTACACCGTTCGCCCTGAGCGGGCCTGTCCTGAGCTTGTCGAAGGAAGCCGGCCGAAGGGTCGAAGGGCTTCGTGACTTTTTACGACACCATCAACATTGAGTATATGGAGAAAAACCGTAAC
>JAADIO010000061.1 GCA_013151235.1 Deltaproteobacteria bacterium
CATGGTCTTGACGCCCCAAGCGCCAAGATAAAAGAAATTCGCCATGAGATAGAAGTCATTGCCCGTAAACGACAGAAGAATGAAAGTAATATTCCCTTATCCACGATAAGATCGCTAAATGGCAAGATACATTTCATATCTCAGCTCAATCGGGGTGCCGGGAAATCCCTCCGCAAACGCCTTACAGCCCTCCCATCAGCCGGAGAAATGCCTCAAAATTAAGGCATCATTTTCCCGGGTTTCTCCTACCAAAACCCGGTTCCGACTACACAGAAGCCCATATCCACGGCACACGATTTTGGCACACACAGAGGGTGCGAGAAATTTTTATGGCTGTTTTCAATGACTTACAGATATGGTTGGTGCCCGGGGCCGGAATCGAACCGGCACGGAGCCAAGCTCCAAGGGATTTTAAGTCCCTTGTGTCTACCAGTTCCACCACCCGGGCCGTTTGCAGGGATAAGAAATTACGCTTGAGGGATGCAACATGAACGGAGCTGGAGGCGGCGACCGGATTCGAACCGGTGCATAAAGGTTTTGCAGACCTCTGCCTTACCACTTGGCTACGCCGCCTGATAAATTAATCAAAGAACAGACTAACGCTGCTCTTTGAGTATTCATAAATGGAGCGGGAAACGGGATTTGAACCCGCGACCCTCGCCTTGGCAAGGCGATGCTCTACCACTGAGCTATTCCCGCTCATTCAGTTTTAAGAAAATTAACAAGATTCATCAAGGTTGTCAAACAAAAAATGAGAAAAAACCCTTTTTTATTGACATCTTACCCCCCGGCCGTTATATTGTGTGGATTTTACAGGGAGAACTCTGCGTGGAATTCAACGCAATCAGGGGAGTAAAAGATATCCTCCCCGAAGAAATCGATAAATGGCAAGCGGTCGAATCCTCTGCCCGTGAGACGCTGGAGAATCACGGCTACCGGGAGATCCGGATCCCCGTCTTTGAAGCAACGGAACTCTTCGCACGGAGTATCGGCCAAGGCACGGATATCGTCGAGAAAGAAATGTACACCTTTGCGGACAGCAGAGGGGGCAAGATCTCCCTGCGGCCGGAAGGAACGGCCGGCGTGGTCCGCGCAGCAATCGAGCATCACCTTCTCACGCCTTCTGCGGTCAACAAGCTTTACTATATCGGCCCCATGTTCCGTCACGAACGGCCCCAGAAGGGAAGATACCGCCAATTCTATCAGATCGGCGCCGAACTGTTGGGGGTTGACGATCCCAGAGTCGACGCGGAGGTCCTCTCCATGCTCCACCTGCTGTTGCAGCGTCTCGGCATCAACGGAATTCAACTGGAGCTCAATTCCCTCGGCTGCAAATCATGCCGTCCCTCATACCGGACGGCCCTGCAGGATTTCCTGCGGGCTGCCGGGGACGCTCTCTGCACGGACTGCATACGACGGACCGATCTCAATCCCCTTCGGGTCCTCGACTGCAAGAATCCCCATTGCAGGGAGGCGATCAAGGACGCTCCGTCGGTGCTTTCTTCTCTATGCAGCGACTGCATGGACCATTTTGAAACGGTGAAAAATACCTTGGACGATCTTGCCATCACCTATGTAATCAATGAACGGCTGGTCCGGGGGCTCGACTATTATACCCGGACCACCTTCGAGTTCACCACGACTCAGCTCGGTGCACAAAATGCCGTGGCGGCCGGCGGCCGTTACGACGGGCTGGTGGAAGAGTTGGGGGGACCTCCCACGCCGGGGATCGGTTTCGCCCTCGGTATGGAACGGCTCATTGCCCTGCTGCCGGAAGGTACGGGCCGCAGCGATCGTCACGTCCTCTATCTCGCCCCCCTGGGTGATGCGGCCGTCGTCCGGGCGCCGCGGCTGATGCACCAGCTCCGAAGCCGGGGGATTTCTGCGGAAACGGATTACCGGGGGAAGAGTCTCAAAAGTCAGATGAAGAGAGCGGACAGGCTGCATGCCTGCTATGTGGGCATCCTCGGAGAGGATGAATTGAGCGAGGGGGTCGTCCTCCTACGCAACATGGCAAACAAGGAACAACGAAAGGTCCCTCTGGACCAATTTGTCGAAGTTATTACCTCAACGTTGTCACGGGATCATTCATGAAAACCATCAAACGGAACAGATATTGTGGAGAACTCGGGGCCGGTGATGCAGGGACGACGGTCGTCCTCGCCGGCTGGGTACAGAAACGGAGAGACCACGGGGGATTGATCTTCATCGATCTCCGGGACCGGTCGGGCATTGCCCAAATCGTCTTCAGCCCGGACGTTTCCCGGGATAGCCACGAATTGGCCCATGATCTTCGAAGTGAATATGTCATAGTCGTGCGGGGCGAGGTCCGGAGGCGCCCGGAGGAGATGATCAATCCCAAGCTTGAGACAGGCCGGATCGAGGTCTATGTCGATCATCTCGAGATCCTCAACAAGAGCAAGACCCCTCCCTTCATGATCGAGGACGACATCGACGTTTCCGAGAGCCTCCGTCTGAAGTACCGTTACCTCGACCTGCGCCGCAAGCAGATGCAGAAGGCCGTGAAACTGCGCCACCACATCTCACGGATCACGCGGGAGTTTCTGAATCAGAAGGGGTTCCTGGAGATCGAGACCCCGATCCTGACCAAGTCTACGCCCGAAGGGGCGCGGGATTACCTTGTCCCCAGCCGGGTCTCGCCCGGGCATTTTTATGCGCTGCCCCAATCGCCTCAACTCTTCAAACAGCTCCTGATGATGTCCGGTTTCGAGCGTTACTACCAGATCGTCCGGTGTTTCCGGGACGAGGACCTCCGGGCCGACCGGCAGCCGGAATTCACCCAGATAGACATGGAACTCTCCTTCATTGATGAAGAAGACATATTCACCATCGTGGAGGAGATGATCGCCCGGATCTTCCGGAAGACGAGGGGAATCGAGGTGAAGACACCCTTCCTGCGTATGCCCTACGCCGAGGCCCGGGACCGTTTCGGACTCGACAAGCCGGATACCCGCTTCGGACTGGAATTGAAAGATATATCCGGCCTGGCGGAAGAGTCCGGGTTCAAGGTCTTCACGGGGGCCGTGGCCTCCGGCGGGACGGTGCGGGGGATCCGCCTCCCCGGCTGCGCCTCCTATTCCCGGAAGGATCTCGACAACCTGACGGAATATGTCAAGATCTTCGGGGCGAAGGGGCTCGCCTGGCTGAAGGTCGCAGAAGGCAACAGGATCGAATCTCCCATCGCAAAGTTCTTCTCTCCGGAGCTACTCGGTTCGATCCGGGAACGGCTCGGCGGAACTCCCGGCGACCTGCTCGCCTTCGTGGCGGACTCCCCGGAGGTCGCTTTCGAGGCCCTCGGCAACCTTCGCAACGAAATGGGGAGGCGCCTGGGGCTGATCGACAAGACCTTGCACGATTTTCTCTGGATCACCGACTTCCCGCTCCTTGAATGGGATGCGCAGGAGAAACGTTACGTCGCGCTCCACCATCCTTTCACCGCCCCGCGGGAGGAGGATCTTACGCTGATGAAGTCCGATCCGGGGAAGGTCCGTGCCAGGGCCTACGACCTGGTTTTAAACGGGTCGGAGATAGGCGGCGGCAGTATCCGTATCCATCGCCAGGAGGTTCAGGAGGAGATGTTCGACGCCCTGGGGATAGACCGTGAAGAGGCGAAGGATCGCTTCGGGTTCCTCCTGGAGGCCCTTGAATACGGTGCGCCGCCCCACGGCGGGATCGCCTTCGGTCTCGACCGTATTACCATGATTTTAAGCGGCGCCTCATCCATTCGGGAGGTCATTCCTTTCCCGAAGACCCAGAAGGCAGCCTGCCTGATGACCGAGGCACCGTCCCGGGTCGACAAAAAACAACTTGATGAGCTGATGATCCGGACGGAAATCGTAGAATAAATTTTCTCCCCGCTTCTGCCGGGGGGGATGGAAAAGAATCCATTCGAAAAACATCTCCGCCCGGCATATCTTCCCAGTGGGCGGAATGAGGAGATCATATAGATATGTTGCAAAAAAATCCTGCACAACCTCCGGTCCTATGTAGGAGAAAAAATCTCCATGAGGCATCTGACAAAGGAAGAAGAAAGTCGGGAAAGTTCTTTTTTCACTCTCTGTTATGCCTCTGCTCTCTTGTCGTAATCATCTTCTTGACTTCCTGCGCGAGGATCCCTGTCCAGGAGATCCAGGACGCTCGAGACCTCTTCGAGGCGGCAAAGAGTTCCTGCGCCCGGGTCTACATGACGCAGGAGATGAAACAGGCGCAGTCAAGACTCGGTCAAATCGACCGGGGAACACGGAAGAAAACCCGCCTCCCCAAAAAGAAGCTGAGAAAGCTTGCCCTTGAGGTCCAGGATCTCTCCAAAAAGATGGTCAACGAAACGGCCCGCATTAAAACAAGACTCTATAAGAAAATCCAGCAGAATATCCTTCTCGCCATAAAGAACATTCACGAAGGAGAAAAGGCGGAGGCAAATCGCTACGCCCGGAAGGAATACAGAGAAGCGATTGCCGGTGTACGCAAGGCACGGAAGCTCTCCCAGGAGGAATGCCGCTATACTGAAGCACTGAAAGAGTCGGAATCCGCCCTGGAATATGCAAAAGAGAGCATTACCAAGGCCCGTGCTTTCAAGAAGGAATTAGAGAAGAAACTACCCCATTACCACATTGTACGGAAAGGGGAAACCCTGAAAAGTATCGCGAAGAGCGAACCGGTCTACGGAGATGAGTCTTTCTGGGAGATCATATACAAGGCTAACCGGGACCAGATCCGTAACCCCGACGTCCTCTATCCCGGCCAGCAGATTTATCTCCCTTCCAGGAAGGAATTCTCTCGCTCACATTAACCTTGTATCCGGCAGCTCCCAATGGACCTGAAACTTATTATCACAGTCTTTGCCACCGTTTTCCTCGCCGAGGTCGCCGACAAGACGCAGATCGCGACTTTTCTCTATGCCTCGGACAGCGGCAACTCCCGCCTGGCCGTCTGGATAGGTGCCGTAGCCGCTCTCACCCTGACCTCTACGATCGCTGTGTTTGCAGGTTACTATCTCTCTCATCAAATCAACGCAAAGATCATGACAAGAATCGCCGGTACAACCTTTATCATCGTGGGAGTCTGGACACTGCTGCGGGGGTGAGCAAAGGGGAGCTGGACGCCTGCCTCCTCACGCTAAAGCATAAAAAATCCCCATCCTCTTTCCCTCTATACTATGCAGGAAAAAAGGATGGGGGATGGGGTTTGTGTCGGCTTTCTCTATTTCCAGGAATCCGCTACAATTTTCTGCAGCTTATCGTAAGGATACTTCCGAACGAGATCCTTGACCGAAAGTTTCTGATCTCCTTGCCGCATGAAGTGCATCAGCGTCACTGACGCCCAGTAATCGTTATACACGGCCGACCCCTTCAACTGGACCGGGACACCCATCTTGTTGACCGTATGACAGGCTGCACAGGTGACCGGTCCCGCATATTTCCCGTCCGGACTGAACTGGAGAGCCTGTTCATGACTGGTCCGGTCCACGGTCCGGTCCGGCCCTTCATAACGTGTTGGATAAAGACCGTGAATCGATTCATGGCAGGACTGGCACGCCATGTCTCCGTGGGCCTTGGAATACCGATAGAGGGCGTACTTGTTCGGTTGGTCGATCGGGAAGTATTGCCCTCCTTCACTCTCCACGAAAGGCGCCGCATGGCAGTTGGCACAGTGCGGCTCCGAGGCCGCCAGCCACCAATCCTTTCCACCGGAGGCTCCGTCGTAGGGAACGGGATTCCCTTTTTTTGCATTCCAAGCAGCAAGAACAAGCTTTCCTTTCGCATCTTTGGATGCACGCACCATAGTCGCACCCTTATGGTCCAGGTAAAAGCTGGTTAAAGGATTAGATTTTGTACCCACTTTCGGGTCCGCATAATAATCTCTGAATTTCGCCTCATCCCCACCGGAGATCGTCTTTACAACCTCCTGAATAGGACGATTACGCAGGGTCTTCCCTTTCTGTGTAACAACATTTGTAAGATTGTCATACCGATAAAGGTCCTGCGTTAACTGGTTATGACAGTTGGTACAGGTCAGCCCCCGCATTTCGTTGATCTTTTCTCCGTTCTCGTCACGCAGACTGACATTTTCCAGATACCACCGTCCAACGTTATTCAGGAAAAAGGGCGGCTTGACGTCGGGATTCGTGTGCGCATCCCGCCTCAGATAGCATCCGCCGCCGGCGATTCTCTGGTCGGCACCGGTAAAGCGGGGGATCCCCACATCGTTGATGATCTGGAAGGGATTGCTGGAAAAATCATTCATCTCTTTCGGTTGCCAGTGGGTCGGGTGGCAAGCCTGACAACTCTGTGTCCGACCGGCTTTGTCCCCCATCGGAATCACTTGCATGTGAGTGCCGTGTATCGCTTCGGTCAGCGGGATGGCCTGCACCGCTTTATAGCCGGTCACACCGGAACGCGGTTCATGCAGATTGCCGGAGATGTTGTCTCCATGGCAGTCGGCACAGTTGACCGGCCCGACCGAACCGAGTCGATGCGTTGAGGCATTCTTGTCATACTCCTTCAGAAACCCGGTTCCAAAATGCTTGTCATGCAGTTCCAGGATGTTGATCGCAGCCTGGGAAAATCGAGCCATGTACTCGGAGATGTCCGGATATGCGTGCGTCCGGTAAAAATACTCCTCGTCAAAATGAACCAGCCCTTCCTGCCGCGACATAATCGCCGCCCGGCCGTCACCGGAGTGGCAAGCATAGCAGTTCGGGATATCAACGGGGTTGGTCCCGATATATTGGATAACACGGCCTTTGTGCATGATCGGCTTTTTGTTGCCGTCCTGAAGCTGCACCACCGACACCTGGTAGGGCTGAAAGTTCTTGTTGGTGATGGTACGCATGGTCTTGGTCAGCCGACTGTCATTAAAAGCCGTCAGGGGAAGCCCCAGCGCATCCCAGACATAAGAGGATGTCAGTTTTAACGGCACGTTCCGAACCGCCGGAATCAGGGTGTCCGTGAGAACGACATTCCCCCCTTCGTCACCGGCATAGTCGAGATAACCACCGGACAACGCCTTACCGCTCGGCCCGGCATCGACCGGAATCTGGATCTCTTTCCCGATGTGCAGACGCTTTTTGGGACTCCAATCCTTGGGAACGGTCCCATCCAGGTCCCGGTAAATGAACAGGTGCGTCCAGACATAGTTAGCCATATTGTCACCGGCGTCATCCATCCGGCCATTCCCGTTCACATCCTTGGCCACCCCCCAGTACCGCATCTTGTTTCCTTCACTGTAGCTGTTGTCCTTGATATAGTAGTAAAGCTTCACATTGTCATCGGGGGAGAGAAGCTGGGGAAGTTTCCCGTTCTCCCCCGATTTGACCGCCTGGGCCTGGATGCTGTTATAGGGGGGAATGATACAGCAATAAGTCATATTGAACCCGACACAGTGCATCCCTAATTCATAGTTGATGAAAATGTTGTACGGGTTTCGAGGATTGTAGGCCACAATCTTCCTCCCGAAAAATCCACCGGTCTTCAGCGTGGAAGGCTCTAAAAAATCAAGCCCGAAGGGAGGCTTCGTGTCATATCGGGCCTTGGCCAGGAGGGACGGAGTAAAAGAGAAAAGGATCGCTGCAAAAACAACGGTCATCCACACGCCCCGGTTTTGTAATTTTTTCATAGACCCCGCCTCCTTCATGGTTAAAAGTCATACTTCATATTCATATAAAGACCGGTATTCACATTCCGGTTCACAATATTGCCGAAATTAACCACGGCCCCCGTGATCGAGAGTCCCTTGGTCGGGAAATAGGCGATAAAAAAATCGGTCCAGTTATCTTCCTGGAAGGAACCGATACCGGCAACGCTCTTGTACTCGTTCGGTTTGCCCCGGAACTCCACGCCGACCGCTACATTTGATTCCGGGAGAACAGCCAGGGAGGCTTCCGGCTCAAAATTCCCGTTCTTGCTGAAGCCGAGATAGCCGGTCTGCGCAGCCTTGGTGTACCGGCCGCTCAGGTTGATCAGTACCGGCATTTTCCACCCTTTATAGAGCTTGGTCACCGAAAGACAATAATCCAGACCCGAATCATCATCCATACCGGTGGAAGTAAACGCCCCTCCACCGTTCTTGTCCGCGTGGGCTATATCCTGGTTCTTTTTATACTCGATGGAAACCGATACCGCGGGAAGAGTATCCGTTTCTTTTAACAGCAAGACTTTAGCATGATAAGTGTCAATCGTCAACTCGTCAATGCCGATATTCAGACCGTTCCCGCCCAGGATATTGGTCGTATCGAAAACCGTGCGTGCAAAGCCAAGTTCCAGGCGGTCGCTGATGGTCTCGTTGAAGTGATATACATTCACATTGAAATTCTGAGGGAAGATGTAGGTCGATCCCACGGACGGATTCCCGAAAAGTTGCCCATCTGCGGGGGGATTCGTCAGATAGGCCCAGGGAACGAGCCCTCCCCCGCCTTCCCCTTCAATATTGACCACAGGAGGACCTGCGATTGCGGACCTCGTAACCAGGAAGATAAAACTGACCAAAAACATCGAAAAAACCGGCAAAGCGTGATAACATTTCTTCATCATTCTGTACCTCCTAAATACATTAGCTTGCATCAAGTTTACGATCGATCGTCCCTTCCCTCCCTACCTCCTCCCCCCCTTCTGTGGAATTATCAAGCCTGACATTTTACCGGACAGACCCACCCGCACCGGCATATAAAAACGACAGCGGTTACGCATTTTCCCATGGTCTGTTTTGTTGTGCCGGGGCGAGAATCGTCACCGGGTGCATTGTGCATGAGTACGCGAACCCATACTCACGCAGACCCGGTGTCAACGATAGGATATAACAATGCAATCCCCGTGCCGACAAGCTGGAGACGGCGGATGACACGTCATTTTGGGAGACAACCTATTGAAATAATTAAAAACAGAAAGATACTGGATGGGCAAATTCCCCGGCCGCCGCAACAAATACCGGGTGGACAATCGTGCAGCATGCCCTCCCACACAGTGCATAAATCGTGCGGGAAGTCGAAAAAGGATTAGATCAGACCGTACTTTTTCCGTTTGCGGTAGAGGGTGGAAACATTGATGCCAAGCTCCTTCGCGACCATGGCGAGGGTGTTGGGAAAACCGGAATATTTTTCTTCCAGTTCCAGCAGAAAATCCTTCTCGGTTTTCTTCCTTTCCAGAACCTCCGTCGGGAAGATCTGGAAATGTTGTACATCAAGGATATCGCCGCGGGAAAGAACAACCCCCCTTTCAATGTTGTTCTCCAATTCCCGAACGTTCCCCGGCCAGTCATACTGAAGAAAACGGGTCAGAAGCTCCGAAGGAATGACCTGAATCGCTTTTTTGTGTTTTTCGTTGAACCGCTCCAGAAAAGTATTGGCCAGAAGATAGATATCGTCTTTTCTTTCCCGAAGAGGAGGGATCACGATGGGAACCACATTGAGACGGAAGTAGAGATCCTCCCGGAACCGGCCTTTCCGGATCGCCTCTTCCATGTCCACGTTGGTGGAGGCCACCACCCGGACATCGATCCGGACGGTTTCATTGCTTCCTAACCTTTCGAATTCCATCTCCTGAAGGACTCGCAACAGCTTGGCTTGCATGCTCATGGAAATATCCCCGATCTCGTCGAGAAAGAGGGTTCCGCCGTCGGCCTGTTCAAACCGCCCTCTACGGTCCCGGTGGGCACCGGTAAAAGCTCCCCGAACATGGCCGAAGAGTTCCGTTTCCAGGAGAGTGTCGGGCAGGGCCGTACAGTTGATCTTGACGAAGACCTTTTCCGAACGGGGACTGTTGTAGTGTATCGCCCGGGCGATCAGTTCCTTCCCGGTCCCTGTCTCGCCCCGAATCATGACCGTGGCATCAGTCCCGGCGACATTGTCCACAACGCCCAGAAGGTCGAGCATCTTTTTGTTATTCGTAATAATCCGCTCGAAACGGTACTGCTTCTTCACCTCCTTCCGGAGGCCACGGACATCTTCAACAAGGTGCTTCTTCTCCACGGCCTGTTTCAGCAGGAGAAACATCTCTTCATAGTTCAGCGGTTTGGTGAGATAATTGAAAGCCCCTTTTTTCATCGCCTCCACGGCCATTTCAATCGATCCGAAAGCCGTCACCATGATCACCGGAAGATCAGGGTACTTTCCCCGCGTCTGTTCCAGAAACTCGATCCCCGTCATTTCAGGCATTTTGTAGTCAACGATCACGGCATCACAGGTCGTTTGCACCAATACATCCAGCCCCTCCCTGCCTGAAGGAGCCGTTTCCACCCGGTAGCCCTGGGTGGCCAGGTTCAGCCGCATCACCTCCAGGATTGCCGGCTCATCATCTACAACAAGAATGGTTGATTGTTCAGGCATCCGTTTTTCCCTTCAGTGTGATTTTGATGGGAAGCTGTATCACCACTTCCGTACCCGGTCCATCGGTCCGTTTTTGAACTTTCAGTTCCCCCTGGTGCTGAGTGATGATCTGGCGGACGATGGCCAGCCCCAAACCAGTCCCATTGACTTTGGTCGTAAAAAAGGGCTTAAAAATGGAATCCATGAGTTCTTCCGGAATTCCCCGTCCCGTATCCCGAATCGCAACCTCCACCCAATCCCCTGTCCGGCCGTTTTCCATATTCCGGGTCGCAAGTTGAAGAATCCCCCCCGTCGGCATAGCCTCAATGGCGTTCTCCAGCAAGTTGATGATCACCCGCTGAATCTGGTTGGCATCAATACAGAGAGGAGGGATCCCGGGGTCAAACTCCTTCACCAGCGAAAGACCGGCCTGCCGGATCTCTTCCACGAGAAAGGAGGTTGACTCCTCGAGGAGTTGATTCAGGTCGCATTCGTTGAAATTCGGCACCATCGGATTAGAGACCTTCAGCAGATCGGAAGTGACGTTATTCAGCCGCTCCACCTGCCCCCGGACCAGGTTGGAGATATTCAGGATCTCGGGGTCTTCCTGATACTTCGTAATGAGATAATGCACCCCTCCCTCGATGGCATTCAGGGGATTCCGGACATCGTGAGCAACCTTGGCGGCGACTTCACCCAGCTCGGCCAAATGACGGGAAATGTTGAGTTCTTCGCGCATTTTTTCTTTATCGGTAATATCCTCAAAGACAACAATGATCGGAGAATTTCCGGCCCGATTATCCCCATGAAGCGGCAGGACGCTCAAACTCAAGGTCATCCTCTCCCCCCCCATCTTCCGGACCGTCATTTCATGTCCCACAAGGGGGTTCCCTTCCTCCCTATACCGCTCAATCGCCTGGAGAATCATACCGAAGAATGCATTGCACCGGGTACAGATCTTCTGAACCTCGACGATACTCTTTCCCAGGAGCTGAGTCAGATCTCCTCCGAGGATCTTCTGGGCGGCATGGTTGTAGGTCCGGATAATCAGGTGAGAATCCATGGAAATAACGGCGGAGGAGAGACTGTTCAAGATCCGTTCGTTGTAAACCCGTAACTCTTCATTCTCACGGTTGGCCCGCTCAAGCTGTTTTGCATAGACTTCAATATTCTCCTTGGCTTCCTTCATCCGTTCCGTGTTATAAACCAGGTCCCGCACCATAATGTCGAAACCGTCGTTAAGCTGTTCCAACTCGTCACCGCTGTTTTTCCGATAGACAACACATTCCCGGCAGTCCCCGATCTTCTGGGCGTAGACCCCCTGCACCTCGCCTTTACAGAAAGTCCCCGCCATCACCCAGCACTTCTCCTCCCGATTCTGATAAGAAGGACATTTCTCTTGTTTGCAATCCAGCTCCTCCCAGCAGTAGACATAGTTCATCGGCATCCGCTTTTCCGGAAACTTGCCGTGTAGTACATCGTAGATCTTGTCGGTCAGAAGGTGAACGGGATAGGAGACCAGTTTGACAACGATAAAGGCAGCAATCAGGCCGAAGACGGCGACAAAGAGAATGACACTCAGGATGTTTTCCAGCGTCGCCCGTCTTGGATGTTTGAAAATACGACGGAGGGTAATCGGCTCAAACGTAACGATCGTACTCCCCAGGTACTGATTCCCGCTGTAAACCGGGGCATAGACCCCTTCGATTCCCTCGGCGGCGTTTTGAAAGTAGTAATACCCTTTTTCCCGGTAGGCCTTCCGTGCAGCGGCACCCACCGGGACCCTTTTCCCGATCCCCTCCAGATGAGTCTGGGCAACCACGATCCCCTCCCGGTTCAGGATGGAACAGTCCCGGACGTCGGACAATTTCCCCACAATCTGCACCAGGCGGTTCAGCATCATCTTGTGCTCGATCAGCAGAATGGGCGGAACATTCTCGGCAAGATTAATGGCCAGGGCGATATGTTCCTGGCGAATGATCGTTCTTTCATTGCGGACCACGAGGAGACTCCCCGCCCCGCCGATGATGACCACAAAGAGGATATAGGTGACGATCACCTTCTGGTTAATCGACAAATGCCTGTAGTATTTGAAGAACCGGATCATTTTATCGTTCTCCAGCCCGAGGGAAGCGTCGCCAGCCCCTCGTGCAGAAGCGTCTCCACACCGTTCAGCCGCTTTTCGATCCGGGCCAGCTTAAAGGTATGCCAGTCCTGCCGACAGGCAATGAGTTCATGCTGTGCCAGATGCAGAAAACCCTCTGCCTTTGAAATCTTGCACCCTCTCGCCCGGGTCGCATGAAGCTTGGTCTCGGTCCGGTCCACCTTCCGGGAAATACGGTTCATCTTCAGCAGGACCTCTTTCGCCTGATTGAGAATACCGGGACGGCTGCTCATTTTTGTATTATGGCATATGCCGCAGAAGAGTTCCAACTGTGTCGGGCGGAGGACCTTCGTCGACATGGCATCATGACAGGTAACGCAGTTCGGCCCGACCCCTTTGGTCATCAGCATCCTGTAATGGACACTCATCTTGAATTCGAGGAATTCGTGTTTATGACACCGCCCGCAAAGCCGGGGGATATTCGTATAGTAGACGGAACTCTTCGGGTTCATCGAATCATAGACCCCTTCATGGGCCGCCTTTTTACTCTCTTTTCCCGGGTTTCCCCCATGACAATTATTGCAGGTCACCCCCATACGGGAGTGAACGGAATCACGCCACTCGGCATGGCGTTCCTTCATGGAAGGGCGGACAAGCCTGGCATGGCATGTAACACAGCTATCGCTTCCGAAGGCAGGCACGGAGAAGCAAAGGATGAATAAGATCAGAAGAAAAAAGCGCAATACCGTCATGGGGCACAGTATACATAATTTTTCACTCTTTTTCTACCTTTGAAGAGCGCTGTGCTTTAGGCGGGAGATCGGGGAAACTTTTCTGTACCGGACGATGGAGATCCTGTAAACCCGTCAGAAAGCGCCGATCTTACGGAAACGTTCAAGTCGGTTTGCCGTCAACTGCTCCGGGGGCATCTTGGAAAGATCTTCGAGAACCTCCAGCAGGGCCGTCTTCAAGGTCTCCGCCATCTCCTCATGATTTCTGTGTGCCCCCCCCAAGGGTTCCGGAAGAATCCGGTCCACGATGCCCATCTTTTCCAGATCCTGGGCGGTCATCTTCAAGGCCTTTGCCGCCTCCTCCGCCTTCGAGGTCTCCCTCCAGAGGATCGAGGAACAGGACTCGGGAGAGATTACGGAATAGACCGCATTCTCCAGGATGATCGTCACATCCCCCACGCCGATGGCGAGTGCCCCACCGCTCCCCCCCTCTCCGGAAACCACCACAACGATGGGCGTTTTCAGGTTGGACATCTCGAAGAGGTTCCGGGCGATAGCCTCCCCCTGTCCCCGTTCTTCTGCACCAATGCCGGGATAGGCCCCCGGCGTATCGATAAAGGTAATGATCGGCATTTTGAATTTTTCCGCCAGTCTCATGATCCGCAGAGCCTTGCGATATCCCTCCGGTGCCGGCATACCGAAATTCCGATCAATATTCTCCCGTGTGTTGCGCCCCTTGTGATGACCCACAACAGCCACGGGGATCCCGTCCAGCCGTGCCAGACCGGCAACAATGGCAGGATCATCCCCGTAGGTCCGGTCACCGTGCAGCTCGTAGAACTCCTCCATCATGAGCGATACGTAATCAAGGATATTGGGCCGCCGGGCATGCCGGGCCAGGAGCGTCTTCTGCCAGGGAGAAAGATTGGAATAAACGTTCCGCTGAAGCTGATGGAGCTTTTTCTGAAGACGGTGCAGTTCATCCGTACAATCACGCCCTTCCATACTGGAGACCTGTCGCAGCTCTTCCATCCTGCTCTCCAGCTCCATGATCGGTTTTTCAAATTCGAGATAGTTGTTGGCCATGGTTGATGATTCCTTTCCATTCTCTCCATGGGATTAATGATTGTCACATTTTGAGATTTTGTCACCGTTCCACAAAGAAAGTTCAAGCCGTTCAAAAGAGTTTAAACGGTTTAAACCGCTTGAACTGTTCGAACTATCTTGCTAAGACACCGTCACCGACCGGTCGCCGGCCAGCCGTTCGATCGCCATGATCATGCTGTCGGAGGGAGTCACCCGGATTTCATCTCCCACGGAGATCACGGCCTCGCTGTGGTTGGGAATCTCAATATGGATGAAGACCCCGCAATTTCCCCGGTGCTCCATCAGAACATCCCGGATCCGGACCAGATGATCATCACTCAATCCGGGCGATTGCAAACGAACGTCGACCCGGCGGGCCTCCCGGACCCGAACATCTTTCAGCAAGGAAATTTCATCGGAAATGATGGTCACCCCTTTTTCATCCTTCTTGATCCGTCCTTTCAAAAGGAGGGGAAGATCGCTCTCCAACAGTTCATGGATCTTCTCGTAGACCTTGGGAAAAACCAGAACCTCCACCGACCCCTGCAGGTCCTCCAGGGTGAGGATGGCCATTTTGTCCCCCCGTTTCGTCACTTTCTTCTTACAGGCATTGATGACCCCGCAGAGGGAGATCTCGCTGTTGTCGCTCATCCCGGAGAGTCGTTTCGTATCGGCATTCGTCAGTTTCCGGATCTCATGGATACAGCGAGTCAACGGGTGACCGGAGATATAAAAACCGAGGGATTCCTTCTCAAAACGAAGCCGCTGATTCTCATGCCACTCCTCCAGATCGGGAAGACCATCCCCCTCGTCAGGGGAGGCGCCCGTCCCCATCGAACCGCCGAAGAGATTCCCCTGCCCCCGCTCCCGGTCTTTCTGAACCCGCTGCGCCGCGTCCATGGCCCGTTCATAGACCGCCATGAGCTGCGCCCGTTTCGCCCCGGTGGAATCGAAGGCCCCGCACTTGATCAATCCGTCGATCACCCGCTTGTTCACCTTCTTCAGGTCCACCCGTTCGCAAAAATTAAAAATCGAATCAAAGGGACCGTCCACCTCACGGACACGCAGGACCTCTTCAATCGCCCCCTCCCCGACGTTTTTCACGGCGGCCAGGCCGAATCGGATCTTGTTGCCCTCCACGGTAAACTCGACGGAGCTTTTATTCACGTCGGGCGGCAGGATCTCAATCCCCTGGGCCCGACATTCGGAAATGTATTGGACCACCTTGTCGGTATTGTCCATATCCGAAGAGATCAGTGCCGCAATAAAGGCGACGGGATAGTGGGCCTTGAGATAGGCCGTTTGATAGGCGATCAGGGCATAGGCCGCTGAATGGGACTTGTTGAACCCATAGCCGGCGAAGTAGGCCATGTCGTCGAAGACCTTCTCCGCCTTTTTCAAGGGAAACCCCTTTTTCACGGCACCGGGGATTCCCAACTTTTCATCCCCGTGGAGAAAAATCGACTTGTGCCGCTCCATCTCCTCGGCAATCTTTTTCCCCATGGCACGGCGCAGCAGGTCGGCGGCGCCCAGGGAATAGCCGGCCAGGACCCGGGCAATCTCCATGACCTGTTCCTGGTAAACGATCACGCCGTACGTATCCTTGAGAATCGGTTCCAGCGCCGGCAGTGCATACTCCAGCGCCTTCTTTCCATGTTTTCGGAGGACGAAATCGTCCACCATGCCGCTTCCCAACGGACCCGGCCGGTAGAGGGCCACCAGGGCGATGACATCTTCAAAAGTCTGCGGTTTCATTTTGACCAGCAGTTCACGCATCCCGGAACTTTCCAGTTGAAAGATCCCCATCCCGTCCCCCCGGGAAAGAAGATCATAGACCGCCGGATCGTCCAGGGGAATCGTGGAGATCTCCAGACGGTCCGTGAGCCCTTCGTCCTCCTTCTGACGGTTGATCATCTTCACGGCATTGTCGATCACCGTCAGGGTACGAAGCCCCAGAAAATCGAACTTGACGAGGCCGACCACTTCCACCATCTTCTTGTCGTATTGGGTCACCACCTCGGCATCGTCGCTCCGGTAGAGAGGGGTCCACTCCCGAAGCGACCGATCTCCGATCACAACCCCCGCCGCGTGGGTCGATGCATTCCGGGACAGCCCCTCCAGGGCGAGGGCGATATCGAGCAGTTTCCGGATCTTCGGGTCTTCTTTGGCCAGTTCGTTGAACTTCTTCTCCCGCTTGATCGCTGCGGCGAGTTTGATCCCTAACTCGTTGGGCACCAGTTTCGCCAACCGGTCGGCCTCGGCGTAGGGGATCTCAAGTACCCGGGCCACATCCCGGATCACCGCCCGGGCCTGCATGGAACCGACCGCCATGATCTGGCCCACGGCCTCCTTGCCGTACCCCTTGTCGATGCTGTACTTCTTCGTGACATAGTCGATCACCTCTCCGCGCCGGTCCATACAGAAATCGATATCGAAGTCGGGCATGCTGACCCGTTCCGGATTGAGGAACCGCTCGAAGAGGAGGCCGTAGGGGATCGGGTCGATATCGGTAATCCCCAGGGAATAGGCCGTGATCGACCCGGCGCCGGAACCCCGGCCCGGCCCAACGGGGATCCCCTGTTCCTTGGACCAGCGGATAAAATCCCAGACGATCAGGAAATAGCCGGCAAAGCCCATCTGGATGATGATCTCGAGTTCCTCCTCCAACCGTTTCCGGTAGACGTCCTCCTGATCCCGGGGGACCTGCCCCGACTCCATGCGGTGCAGCAACCCCTCTTCCGCCTTCCGCCGCAGGTAGGAGTCGAGAGTCTCCTCTTCCGGAACATCGTAGGTCGGCAGATAGGTCCGGCTGAAATCGAGTTTCAGATTGCATCGCTCGGCAATTTCAATGGTATTCCGGAGCGCCTCCGGTACATGGGCGAAGGCCTGCCCCATCTCCTCCGGAGATTTGAAGTAGAGCTGGTCCGTGCTGAAACGGAATCGTTTTTCATCCCCCAGGGTCTTGCCGGTCTGGACGCAGAGGAGGACTTCGTGGGCGGCCGCATTCTCCTTCAGAAGATAGTGGCAGTCATTGGTGGCCACCAGCGGAAGGGCCAGCTTCTCAGAAAGCCGGATCAGCCCTTCGTTGACGGTCTTCTGCCGCTCCAGACCGTTTTCCTGCAACTCAAGGTAGAAATTTTCCTTCCCGAGGATCTCGACATACTCCCGTGCCGTCCGGAGGGCTTGCTCCTCCCGCCCCTCCAGAAGATGAATCGGGATCTCCCCGTGGAGGCAGGCGGAAAGACCGATCAGCCCTTCCCCATGTTCCGCCAAGACCTCCTTATCGATCCGGGGTTTCCGGTAGAACCCCTTCTGGTAGCCTTCGCTGACGAGCCACATGAGGTTCTTGTACCCTTCCATATTTCGGGCCAGGAGAATCAGGTGATAGGCATTCTCTTCGTTTCCCGCGGGCTTTTCCAACCGGGAGCCCGGCGCCACGTAAACCTCGCAGCCGATGATCGGTTTGATCCCGCTTTTGACGGCCTCCTTATAAAAATGCACCGCACCGATCATGTTTCCGTGATCCGTAATGGCCAGGGCCGGCATCCTGAACTCGGAGGCCCGGGCAAAGAGATCCTTCAAACGAATGGCGCCGTCGAGCAGGCTGAACTGGGTATGCACATGGAGGTGGACAAAGTCGGCGTGTCTGGACATGAGAATGATGATCCTACGGAAAATTCACATGATGAGAATTTGGAAATTCACGACCTTACAGAGAAGCCGTAAAACTTGAAGGAAAGTTTACATCGATCAATAAGACAAGTCAACAGAAGTTCCCCAAAACGGAAGAATCTCTATCTCTGACGCCCCCTTTTCTTGCGAGCCCTGGGATGCGCACGGTCATAGACCTCCATCAGTTTCCCCATGCTCAGGTGGGTATACTTCTGCGTGGTGGAGAGACTGACATGGCCTAAGAGTTCCTGAATGGAGCGGAGATCGGCGCCGCCGTCGAGAAGGTGGGTGGCGAAGGAGTGGCGCAAACCGTGGGGGGAAACCGGCTGGGAAAGCGCCGCCTGACGGACGGCCTTGTCCACCACGTTCCGGATCCCCCGGACGCCGAGCCGGTTTCCGAATCGATTGAGAAAGAGAGGGGTCCCTGCTCCCTCCCGGAGGAGACCTTTCTTCTCCACCTCCTTTTTTTCCGCCAGATAGACCTGCAGGGCGGCAACCGCACGGGAACCCAAGATAACGATCCGTTCCTTGCGCCCTTTTCCCGTCACTTTCATCAGGCCGACGGAAAGGTCCACAACCTCTTCATTCAGCCCCGCCAGTTCGCTGATCCGGATGCCGGAAGAATAGAAGACCTCCAGGATCGCCCGGTCCCGCGCGCCCAATTCAGTCTTTGTATCAGGGACCTCCATCAATCGAAAAACATCATCAACGCTCAGAAAGTGGGGGTGCCGTTTGGCTGCCTTTGGTGTCGCAACCACCTTGGCCGGATTGATCCCGATCACCCGTTCCCGATGGAGAAAGCGGAAAAAGGCTCGCAGACTCGCCAGTTTTCTCCCCATGGAACTCTTCTTTAACTTCTTCTGATGGAGGGAGGCAAGGTAGTGGCGGATCACCCGGTTATCGATCCCTGCGATCCCGTCGGAATCGAATTTACGGTGCTGCAGAAAAGCGGCAAACTGGTTCAGATCACTGATGTAGTTTCGGAGGGTATGGGGGGAGACATTTTTTTCGTCCTGCAGATACCCTTCAAAGGCGGTGATCAGCTCTCCAAAGGGCAGCGGATCGGAAGGTGACTCCGGTCTCATTGCACCTTCTCCTGCAGGTACGCCGTCCAGTCTTTCAGGGCCCGGGCCGCAAGTTTCTCCCGTCGAAGCCTCCGGGCACGAACCTTTTCCTCCAGTGCAGGGAAGAGGGACCAGTTCACGTTGGAGGGCTGAAACTTCGTCGATTCCACATTCGTCACATGGGTAATCAATGCCCCGTGGGCCGTCGTCGGCGGGGGCACGGGGATCGGCCTGCCTTCCAGCCATTCGACGGCGAAGAGCCCGGCCATCCAGCCCATGGCCGTCGATTCCACATAGCCTTCCACGCCGGTGATCTGGCCGGCCAGAAAAACCTCGGGACGCTCCTTGAACTGAAGGCTCTTCGTCAGAACCCTGGGACCGTCGACAAAGGTATTCCGGTGGACACTTCCATAACGGAGGAATTCCACCTTCTCAAGTCCCGGGATCATCCGGAAAATCCTATCCTGTTCCGGGTACTTCAGTTTCGTCTGGAAGCCGACCATGTTATAGGCCGTCCCCTCCCGGTTTTCCTTGCGAAGCTGGATCACGGCATAAGGCTGTTTGCCCGTCCGAGGATCAACAAGACCCACCGGTTTCATCGGGCCGAAGAGGGGTGTTTCTTTTCCACGTTCGGCCATCACCTCAATCGGCATGCACCCCTCGAAGTATTTCGGCTCCTCAAAGGCCTCGGCCGGAACCTTTTCCCCGGCCATAAGGGCTTCATAAAATCGATCGTATTCCTCCCGGTTCATGGGGCAGTTAAGATAGTCGGCCCCTCCCTTATCATAACGCGACGCGGCAAAAACAATGGACCGGTCGATCGATTCCGCTTCCAGAATCGGGGCGATGGCATCATAAAAGTGGAGGTGTGTCGAACCGCTGAAGCGACCGATCGCCTCGGCCATGCTGTCGGAGGTGAGGGGACCCGTGGAAAGGACCGTCACGCCTTTTCCGGGAATCACCGTCACTTCGGAACGAATCACATGGATCCGGGAGTGCCCGGTCACGGCATCCGTAATATGGGCTGCAAACTTCTCCCGGTCCACCGCCAGCGCCGATCCGGCCGGCACGGAATGGGCGTCCGCCGCGTCCATGATGAGAGAGCCGCCCCGGCGCATTTCCTCTTTCAGGAGGCCGACGGCATTGGTGACGTCGCCGGATCGGAGGGAGTTACTGCAGACCAGTTCGGCCAGGCGGTCCGTCTTGTGGGCGGGAGTAAAACGGGTCGGACGCATTTCGTAGAGATGGACCGAAACACCCCGCTTCGCCGCCTGCCAGGCCGCTTCGCAACCGGCCAGGCCACCGCCGATAATTGTCAGTTCAGGGGAAGAATGATTTTCCATAATACCCGGCAATCAGCATTCAGCCGTCAGCCTCCGCTCTTCACCACCACTTCCTCCCGGACCTCCCGGACATAATCGCACTCCTTGACGGGGCAGCCGATGAACTTATGGTATTCTTCATCCTCCTTCCGGAAACGCTCCACAAGGAAGGGGCTTCCGCAATCGGGGCAGGGCTCATTGATCGGCCGCTGTTTGCTGTTGAATTTACATTTGGGATAGTTACTGCAACCGTAAAAGGTCCGGCCTTTGAACATCTTCTGCACGACAAAACCGTCGCAGCCTTTTTCCGGACAATCGACGCCGATACTGATCGGTTTGATGTTCTTGCATTTCGGATATCCGCTGCAACCGAGAAATTTTCCGAACCGGCCGTGGCGAACGGTCATGGGGCTGCCGCACTTTTCGCAGACCTCATCGGTCGTCTCTTCTTCGGCGGCCTTGATCTTCCCCGTCTCATCCTGCACCATCCGACGGGTGGTCTTGCAATCGGGATATTTCGTGCAGGCCAGGAATTTCCCGAACCGTCCCTTCTTGACCACCATTTCGGCGCCGCACTTCGGACAGACCTCCTCGGTCTTTTCCACGTCCATCATCCGGATTTCACCGTTATCGTCCCGGAGAAAATCCTTTGTGTTCTTGCAGTCGGGATAGGTGGAGCAAGCAAGAAATTCACCGTTGTATCCCCATTTGACCACCATCTTTGCGCCGCATTTCTCGCAATCGATGTTCGTCTCTTCGACATCTTTCTTCACATCCCGCATGGTGACCTTCGCCTTTTCCAGATCCGCGACGAATTTTTCGTAAAAGACCTTCAACGTCCCTTTCCAGTCGGCGGCCCCCTCTTCAATCCGGTCGAGTTCCCCTTCCATGTTGGCCGTAAACTCCACGTTGAGGAGGTCGGGAAAGCTTTCGACCAGCAGGCTGTTGACCAGGACCCCTAAGGGTGTGGGGTGAAAACGTTTTTCCCGCAATTCCACATATTTCCGGTCTTGAATGGTGCTCAAGATCGCGGCATAGGTGCTGGGACGCCCGATTCCCTGTTCCTCCAGATCCTTTACGAGCGTCGCCTCACTGTAACGGGGAGGCGGCTGGGTAAAGTGCTGCTTCGGATCGATCTTTTTGACGGTGAGGACCTCTTCTTCCTTGAGCGGCGGCAGGATCTTCTCCCCCTCGACGGCCTCCCCCTCTTCGGTACCTTCCAGATAGAGGGTCATGAATCCCTTGAAGCGGACCGTCGACCCGGTGCCGCGGAAAAGATAATCCCCCACTTCGATATCCACGGAAATCGTATCAAGGATGGCCGGGTTCATCTGACTTGCCACAAAACGATTCCAGATGAGCTGATAAAGCCGGAAGGCATCCCGCTCAAGATAAGACCGGACCTTTGCCGGTTCCCGCAAAGAGGAGGTCGGGCGGACCGCCTCATGGGCGTCCTGGGCTTTTTTCCCCCTGGCATAGACCCGGGGCTTTTCCGGCAGATAGTCCTTCCCGAATTTCTCCAGCACCAGCCCCCGCACCTCATCGACCGCTTCGTTGGATACCCGGGTGGAGTCGGTCCGCATGTAGGTGATAAGCCCCACACTTCCTTCCTCTCCGACGGCCATTCCTTCATAAAGTTTCTGGGCTATCATCATCGTCTTTTTCGCCGAAAATCCGAGCTTCCGGGAAGCATCCATCTGGAGCTTGCTGGTCGTGTAGGGGGCGACGGGATTGCGTTTCTTCTGCTTCTTTACAATCTTTACGACCCGGAATTCCCGGTCACGGATCGCCAGAAGGATTGCCTCACTCTCCTCCTGATTATGAATCTCCGCCTTTTTCCCCTTGATCTTGTGCAGTTTGGCCTCGAAAGGAGGCGGAGAGGCTCCTTCCAATTCCGCCGTAATTGACCAGTATTCCACAGGTTTGAAGGCCTGAACCTCGGCCTCCCGTTCACAGACCAATCGCACGGCCACGGACTGGACACGCCCGGCCGAAAGACCGCGCCGGACCTTGTCCCAGAGGAGAGGAGAAAGTTTATACCCCACAACACGATCCAGTATCCGGCGAGCCTGCTGGGCATTGACCCGATTTTCATCAATACGGCCCGGTTTCTTGAAGGCCTCCTGAATCGCCTTCTTGGTAATCTCGTTGAAGACCACCCGGTAGACCTCTTTGGCCCGATCCCCCAGGGCCTGAGCAAGATGCCAGGCAATCGCCTCCCCCTCCCGGTCGAAATCGGGGGCCAGGTAAACGGCATCCGCCGTCTTGGCGGCGCTCCGGATCTCACTTAAGACCTTCCCCTTCCCCCGGATGGTTACATACTTCGGCTCGAAGTCGTGTTCCACATCGACACCGAGTTCCTTCTTGGGCAGGTCGCGGACATGCCCCACAGAGGCAACGACCTTATAATTTTTTCCCAGAAACTTGTTGATCGTTTTCGCTTTCGAAGGTGACTCAACAATCACCAGTGATTTTGCCATCTGTTCCTCCATCGAAAATTCGCTTCAATTCTACTGTAAGAGCGCAACCGGACGCAAATGGACTGGTTTTGAATCTATTCCGGAATTATCTCCGGGTAAACAGTTTCCCCGGATGCTGACGGACCAATCCCTTGAGTTCCATCTTCATGAGTAATGAAGAAATCCTCGCAGCCGAATAAGGGGTCTTCCCCGCCAGAACGTCGATATGAACCGGTTCATCCTGAATCAACTGCAACAGGAGGGATTCCTCCTTTACAACCTCCTGCTTGAACGATTGAGGTTCCCTTCCGCTTACTTTCAGGTATTCGCACACCTCTGCAGGAAATTCCACCAGGATATCCTCCATGGTCTGGACTAGTTTGGCCCCCTTCTGGATCAACAGGTTAACCCCCTCGCTTTGGGGCGCGCGGATGCTGCCGGGAATGGCAAAGACCTCCCGCCCCTGTTCCAGTGCAAATTTTGCCGTAATCAAGGAGCCGCTCTTTTTGGTCGCCTCCACCACGAGGGTCCCGAGGGCCAGTCCGCTGATGATCCGGTTCCGCCGGGGAAAGTTATAGGGGACCGGAGGGGTCCCCATGGGAAACTCGCTGATCAGTGCCCCCTGTTTCGCGATTTCCCCCTTCAGTTCCCTGTTGATCCGGGGATAGGGGTAGTCAAGACCGCATCCGAGGACGGCCAGGGTCCGCCCCCCTGCCTTGAGCGCTCCTTGATGGGCCCAGGCGTCAACCCCCATGGCCAGGCCGCTGACAATCGTCATCCCCAGACCGGCCAGCCGGGAGGCAATCTTTTCCGCATTCAGCCGTCCCTGCGTTGTGGCGGAACGGGACCCGACCACGGCGAGGGCGATACGGTCGGATTTCTTTATTTTCCCCGCGATATAAAGAACCGGCGGAGCATCGGAAATTTCTTTCAGGGACGGAGGATAATCAGCATCTTCCCACGTAACGATCCGCCCCCCGGCGTGTAGAATCTTCTCCTCCTCTGTTCGAACCGTTTTCTCGGGGTCACATTCCCGGATACGGCGGGCCATCTCTATCGAAAACCCGAAAGTGGTCAGTTCATCCTCGGACCCGGAAAAAATCCGTACAGGATCATGACTTCGCTGAAGAGCCCTCCAGAAAACCCTGGGGATCATCCCCATCTGGGCATTCAGGGCAATGTACGCGGCCCTCTTATCCACGGAATTCCTTTTCTCCTTCGCATCGTCGTCCTGCGAAAACACCCCCTATGGTACGGACACAAAAACCTCTTCGGCCCCTGAAAACCCGCCTTTCGTGCGGAACACCCGCAGGAATGAATCCCTATATTGTGTTACGAAAGCATTGACCGGGAAGTTACATTCAGATAATATGATAATTCAAAGCACCCGGAAGATCAAACAATATTTTGACGGCACGGCAGAACGTCTCTCTAATGGCAATCTCATCTTTAGATTTGCCGTGAACGGGACCTTGTTTGCCGCGCCCTTAAGAACGGGCGGAAAAAAGATGAAACTTCATGAGGCCATCCGGCAACGGCGCAGTATTCGGAGTTTTATTGACAAAACAATCCCAAAAGAGGTACTGACCAGGGTTCTCAATGCCGGAAGGCTTGCCCCCTCGGCGGTCAACCTTCAGCCCTGGCGGTTTATCGTGATTCGGGAACCGGTAACCAAAATGGAGTTGGTCGAATGTACCCGAGGCGGCAAGCATACCCACCTGGGCATGGGGGACGTTATCCTCGTTGCCTGTGGAAACGAGAAGGAGTGCTACCAGCGCCAGGGAAACTACATGAAAACCTTTGCCATCGACGTGGCGATCGCCCTGGAGCAGATGATACTCGCAGCCACGGCGGAAGGGCTCGGAACCTGCTGGATCGGCGCCTTCGATGAAGAAAAGGTCAAGACCCTCCTCGACATCCCCGATCCCTGGCGGGTGGTCGCCATGACCCCCCTGGGGTATCCTGATGAATCCCCCCCCGACCGGGGAAGAAAATCATTGGACGAGATCGTCTGTTATGAAAGATGGGAAGCTTATTAGAGAAAAGGCCGCCACGGGTAAATCGGCGCTACACGCTCTGTGCCTCAGATTTTCCCCTGTGACGCCCCGTGTTCCCCCGTGGTAGAGGCTTTTGTGTTTTGACTCTGTGCCTTTGTGCCTCTGCCCCTTTGCACCTTCGCCTTTCGCCTCTGCAGCGGACGTTACCCCTCCCGATACAGAAGACACCGGACCCGACGGTTGCCCCCCAGGGCGACCAGGGGAGGGGCGACCTTGTCGCAGAGTTCAAGACGCTCGGGACAACGGGGATGAAAAAGACAGCCCGGCGGCGGAGCGGCAGCCGTGGGAATCTCTCCGGTGATCCGGATCCGTTTCTTCTTCTTCGTCGGGTCCGGAACCGGGATCGCAGAGAGGAGCACCCGCGTATAGGGGTGTAACGGCTCCCGATAGAGATCGTCCCGATCCGCCTCCTCCATGATCTTGCCCAGGTACATCACCGCCACCCGGTCGCAGAGATATTCGACCACACTCAGATCGTGAGAGATAAAAAGATAGGTCAGGTGATAACGCTCCTTCAAGTCCTGGAGCAGGTTCAACACCTGTGCCCGGATCGAAACATCCAGAGCGGAAACCGGTTCATCGGCCACAATGATTTTCGGGTGGACGGCAAGGGCCCGGGCAATCCCGACCCGCTGCCGCTGTCCCCCGCTGAATTCATGAGGATACTTGTTATAGTCCTCCACCGAGAGGCCCACATCCTGCAGGAGTTGACCCACCTTCTCGACCCTCTCTTTCCGTTTCAGGTGCATGTTGATCCGGATGGACTCTTCCACGGTCTGCCCCACGGTCATACGGGGGTTGAGGGAAGCGAAAGGATCCTGAAAGATGATCTGGATCTCCGAGCGTATCCGCCGCATTTCGCTATAACTTTTTTTGAGGAGATCTTCATTGTGGAAGAAAACCTCCCCCGCCGTGGGTTGAATCAAACGAAGGATACACTTACCGGCGGTAGATTTCCCGCAGCCTGATTCTCCCACCAGACCTAACGTCCGGCCCTCTTGCAAAGTAAGATCCACCCCATCGACGGCCCGTACCTGCCCTGTTCCCCTGCGGAAAAACCCTCCACCGACGGGAAAATATTTCTTCAGCCCCCTGACTTTAAGAATTGCCGACAAGATAGAACCCTTTTTTTTGCTTATACCTTCTTCAATCCCTTCATGTCCTTCATGGTGAGAATGTCTTTCGCTTTCGACTCTGCTCTATGCCTCCGTGCTTTGCCTTTGTGCCTCAGCCCCTCTCCCCCCTGAAGTCCTTAATACACCGAACCCAATGCCCCGGCTCCAGCTCCACATTTGCCGGTTTCCGCCGGCGGCATTCGCCGGTCACATGGCGGCAACGGGGGGCAAAGCTGCAACCGGGGGGGAGATCGACCAGGTCCGAAACGGCCCCCGGGATGGGTTTCAGGCGCCCCATCCCGCCGGTTTCTCCGATCCGGGGAATCGATTCCAGCAGACCGATGGTATAAGGATGGCCCGGCCGCCGGAAGAGATCGGAAGTCCGTGCGCTCTCCATAATTTCGCCTGCATACATGACGAAAACCCGGTCGGCCATTTCCGCGACGACACCCAAATCGTGGGTAATCAGCAGAATCGACATTTCCGACTCCCGCCGGATCTGATTCATCAGGTCGAGAATCTGGGCCTGAATGGTCACATCAAGGGCGGTGGTCGGCTCATCTGCAATCAAGATGGAAGGATGGCAGGAGAGGGCCATGGCGATCATGACCCGTTGGCGCATTCCGCCGGAGAACTGGTGGGGATATTCGTCAATCCGCTGTTCCGGTGAGGGGATCCGGACCCGGCGTAAAAGATCAAGGGTTCGTGCTCTCGCCTCCCCTTTGTTCACTCCCTGGTGAAGGATCACGGCCTCGGCGATCTGGTTCCCGATGGTAAAGACCGGATTAAGGGAGGTCATCGGTTCCTGAAAAATCATCGAAATCCGGTTTCCCCGGATGCTCCGCATCCGCTCCGGTTCAAGTTCAAGGAGGTCTTGCCCCTCGAAAAGGATCTTCCCGCTGACGATTTGCGCCGGCGGGACGGACAGGAGTCTCAGGATAGACAGTGCCGTGACGCTCTTGCCGCAACCCGACTCTCCGACGACCCCCAGGACTTCCCCTTTTGCCAGGGAAAAACCGACACCGTTCACGGCGTGGACAACGCCGGAATCGGTATGAAAATGAACGGTGAGATTTTTGATTTGCAGGATGGGCATGAATATCGTCGATGATTGACCACCGCCACGAAGAGGCGGAACATTGGCGGCTTCGCAAAAAAATCCGTCCGGAACAAAATTTTTCACAAGACCGGCCGCCTACCCCACAGCCTCATCTTTCGGCTCAACCAGACGGAGAAAGGTCGCCGTTTCCCTGTGTGAAGGATCGATTCGCTCAGCCTCCCGGAACTCCCGGATTGCCAGGTCTTGCCTCCCTTGCTTGTAGAAGGTCAGACCGAGATGGAGCAGGGCCGGAATATAAAGCGGATTGAGTTTTTTCGCCTCCTCAAGATAGTTCAATGCACCCTTGAAATCCCCCTTCTCCCGATGGGAAAGCCCGATCTTCATCAGCACCTCGATGGAGTCGGGACGCATCTTCAGCGCCATCCGGTATTCATGGATCGCCTCGTCGAACCAACCGATCTCGTTGTAGGCATCCCCGGTCTCCACATGCATGCCCGTCAGTTTCCCCTTAACAAAGGGATCGATCGACAGGGGAGCCGTCCTGACATTGTCGGCGGTCAAGTGAAAAACCTCTTCGGCTTCGTCAAAACGACCGCTTTCATTAAGGGTAATTACCAGGTTCAAGGCCGCCTCCGTATAATTCGGATTAATCTCCAAGGCACGGCGAAAGGCTTCCGTTGCCTTCTGAAATTTTCCGTCGGCATGATAGATCGTTCCGAGCTTGCTGTGGATCTCGGCAAGATTCGGCTCCTGCGTAAGAACCCTCTCGAAACATTCCCGGGCCGGGTCGTATTCTCCCTGCTTGAAATGCATCTTCCCCCGGACGATCATATCGTGTACGGACTCTTTCATGAAGGGCTCCTTTCTTAACGACTCTTTTCCAGATAGTGGAAAAATTCCGATTTCGGACTGAGGACCAGCAATGTCTTGTCCTTCAGCGAATTCCCGTAGGCATCCATGGTACGCATGAACTTAAAGAAGTCGGGATCCTGCTGATAGGCCTCGGCATAGATCCGGGTCGCGATGGCATCTCCTTCTCCTCTCAGCTCTTGTGCCTTCCGCTTTGCCTGCGCCAGAAGGATAGTCCGTTCCTTGTCGGCTTCGGCCCGCACCTTGATGGCCTTCTCCTCCCCCTCGGAACGGTAACGCTTGGCCTCCTGCTGCCGTTCGGCCTGCATCCGGCCGAAGACATGCTTTTCATTCTGTTCCGGCAGGTCGGCCCGCTTGATCCGGACGTCGACGACCTGAATCCCATAGGAGGGGGTCTTCAGATTCGTATCCTTGGTCACGTCCCCCATGATGTGGGCCCGGTTCTCCGAAACAATCTGGGCGAGGGTATATTTCCCCAGTTCCGCCCGGAGGTTGGAATAGATGATATCATCCAGCCGGGCCTGGGCGCCGCTTTCATTACGCATGGTCTGGTAGAACTTCAGCGGATCCGAGATATACCACTTGGCATAGTTGTCGATGACCAGGTTCTTCTTATCCTGCGTCACCACCACCCGGGCGTCGGCATCGTATTCGAGGATTCGATTGTCGAAGAAGAGAACCTGCTGCACGAAGGGGACCTTGATATTCAGGCCGGGCTTGTGGATCGTCTTCACCGGTCTTCCCATGAAAAGGACCACGGCCGATTCCGTCTGGTCCACGGTAAAAAAGACCTGGGGAATCAGAACCAGTGCCCCGAAGAGTATGATCACGGCTATGGCTGAAGAGAACTTTTTCATCTTCTTCCCCCTTTCCCGTCAACAGCAGCACTGTCCTGCGTCCCCTTTTGGATCCTGTCCAGAGGAAGGTAGGGAAGAATCTTGTCCGCGGTCTTCCCGTCGATGATAATCTTCTCCATCCGAGGCATGATCTTCTCCATGGTCTCCAGATAGATCCGGGTGCGGGTTACATCCTTCGCCTTCCGGTACTCCGTGAGGACCTGAAGAAAACGGCTCACATCCCCCTTGGCCCGGTCGATCTCCGCCTCCCGGTAGGCCTGCGCCTCATTCACAAGCTGTTCCGCCATTCCCTTGGCCTTGGGCAGAATATCGTTACGGTATCCCATGGCCTGGTTTTCCGTCTTCTCCTTGTCCTCCTTGGCCGACGCAACATCCTTGAAGGCCTCGATAACCGGTTTCGGCGGAAGGACATCCTGCAGCCGCACCGCATCGACCTTGAGACCGGCATGATACTTGTCGAGAATCTCCTGCAGAAGACTCTTGGTATCTTCCTGAATTTGCAGTTTTCCTCCCGTCAGGACGTCATCGATCCGGTTTTTGCCGACGACCTCCCGCATGGCCGCCTCCGATGCATCCTTGATCGTCTTCTCCTGTCCTTTAATGGCAAAAAGATACTGCACGGGATCCTTGATCCGGTACTGCACAATAAATTCCAGTGCGACGATATTTTCGTCCCCCGTCAGCATCAGCGCCTCCGACGGGACGGAACGATACCGGGCGGGAGGACCGGCGGTAATGGTGCGGAACCCTACCTCCAGACGGTGGACCTTGGTCACCTTCGGTTTCAGGACCGTCTCCACAGGAAAGGGGACATGCCAGTGCGGACCGGGAGGACTCGTACGAACCATGGCGCCGAAACGCTTGACCACACCCATTTCCTCCGGAGCCACAACATAGACGCCGGAGGCCATCCAGAGGAGAAAAAACAACAGGAGAAGCACCCAGGCACCGGGGAGCTTCTTCCGGAAGGACTTGAAGGAACGGAGGGACTCTTCCAGCTTCTTGACAACATCTTCAATGGGCGGAGGCCCTTCTCCCCACGAACCGCCTCCCGGTTTGTTCGGATCCCAAGGCATGAGTCACTCCTTCCTCTGCTCGATCGACGAGGGGTCAGGCATCTCTCCTCATCAGGAGGATGCATATTAAATCATAAAGATGATCGCGAAGAAAAACGGTAATGTGTGTGGTGAGTCTAATCGATTTACAGTGAAAGATCAAGCCCCGTGCATGAGAAAAGATGAGAGAAAGAGCGCACAGGCAATCCCCCGGATACGAAAGGCCCTTCCGCCGGAATCCGCAAAGGCAATTTCCGTTGTCAGAAAACCTCCATCTCCCGAACCCGAAGCTCATTTCCGGAAATCAGCTCGGAGGCAATCGAACCGCACTTCTCGCAGGTCATTCTGAAGCCGCCGGCGCTGTACTCGGCGGAACAGGAGAGACAACGAACCCTGAGCGGTACGGCATTAATCGCAAGTTCCGCCCCTTCGGCCGGTGTATCCCGGCTCAAAATCTGGAAAGAATCCCGCAGATCATTGGAGTCAAGACCACTCATCTCTCCAACCTCCAGAACCACCCGCTTGATGCGGTTCGCACCCTCGGACTGGGCCTTCTCAATGAGCTGATGCAGCATTTCACGGGTGACGGTCATACAGTCCATTTTTTCCTCGTGGTGGTTTGTTGTTATTATACCATAGATTCTGAAGGCCACAAGGCACCGTCGCTTTATTCCGGGCAATAATGTTCCGCCACCAGATAGAGTTCCACACTTCGGGAACGGGACGCCGGAGGTTTGGCAACACGGCAGCTTCTGAAACGGCCCCGCAATCGTTTCAGAAGAGGGGGAAAGTCTTTTCCCTGGAAGATCTTGACCACCAATCCCCCCCCGGACCGGAGTACGTCGGGAAGAAGGTCGATTACCCCTTCCACCAGGACCATGCTCATGTCATGATCGAGGGAGGGGATCCCGCGGGTATTCGGGGCCATATCCGAAAGGACACGATCGACCTTTTCAGCCGGGAACTGACCGATGAGACGTTCAATCCCCACAGGGTCAAGGAGATCACATTGCAGGATCGTCACGCCGGGGATCGGATCCATCGCAAGAAGATCCGCGGCGACGACACGTCCCTTCCTTCCGACGATCGATACCGCCACCTGGCTCCATCCTCCGGGCGCCGCCCCCAGATCGAGGACCCGGTCTCCGGGATGGATCACCCGAAACTTCTGTTGAATCTGCAGCAATTTGTAGGCCGATCGGGAACGGTATTTCCCCTCCCGGGCCTGCCGAACGTAAAGATCCCTTTCATGTTCCCGAATCCACCTTTTGGAAGAGCGGCTCACCGGTCACGACTCCATCTAACTATGAAAACTATAATCGAAAATGCTTGCCCGCGCAAAAGAGGCGATTTATGGTTGCAACTATTTTTTGCATCGTGGTATATTGAAAACAATCCGTCAACCTTGTCAATGAATCATTTTCAATCCTGATTGTTTTCTCTACTCTCTGGAGGCTCGTCATGGAATCAAGAGAAAATGCACGCTATCTTATATTGGCCAATGTGAACGGGAAAAAGACCGCAATCCAAGTGGATGGTCTTTATACTATCCTGCCTCCGCAAAATTTTCCACCCCAAATTCCCAATGAAATCCAGTATCAGGACGAACGTCTTCCCCTCTATCGTGCCGGAGAACTCGTCGATACTTTTGAAAAGAAGTCGTCCGGTCATGATTCCTACGAACAGCTCTACCGGGAGTTTCTCTCCAAAGTCAAAGAGGTCTCCGACGACGTCGCCAATATGAAACGGAAATTATCCAGGAACATGGAGCAGGACCTTGCCCGGATCACCCATGAAGGACTCCCCACCACCTCGGACCAGCTCTCCTCGATTCAGTCCGAATCCGCCGCCACGGCCGACAACATCATGGGACTGACCGAAAAGGTTCAGGAGAGTCAACAAAAAATGGGGGAAAAATTTTCAGCGATCAAGTCGGCACTGGAGGAGATCAAGAAACAGGAAACAAGTTTTTTTGAGCTGATTGAGGGACTGGAAGGCGTGATTAATGCCAATAATTCGGATTTGACGAAGATCATGACGACCCTTACCTTCCATGACATTACCAACCAGAAACTGCAGAAAGTGGTCGGCGCGCAGGAGGAGATGGAAGACAAGCTCCTCTCCATCCTCTTCCATTTCGGGATCGAATTCCGAAAGGAAGAAAACCCCGATGACGAGGTGATCAAACGGGGCGAAGAGATGCTGCACCTCCTGCAGGGAGCGAACAAAAAAACGATCGACCAGGAAGAAGTCGATCAATTACTCACGGAATTTTTGAAATAGTGGAAAAACTTTTCCCATTTTGGGAAAAGTTTTTCATATATAGGGCATTTCTTTTCTTATTCATCTCAAGAGAGTACCACTCACGCCTGCGTGCCTGTATCATCCTCATAACCCACTGTAAACAATCAATTATATACAGTATATCTGCAATTTGCTGTAGACCGAACGGCATAAATTGCAAATAAACAGACCAAACAAAATTCTTCCCGCCAAAAAGGCCGATGCTTTTTTTAACATATAATTCAATGTGATAGGCAATTTGCCGCCGGGAGATCCGACATTCCGGCATCTGAATTGCATATAATAAAATCATTCTTCTGAGAAAGGACACCTCAATTTAAAGGAAAAGACGTGGCACATAAAGACCTGCAAATGGTAACACGAATCCTCAATGGTGAACGGGAAACCTTCGAGACCCTCTACGACCTCTACTTTCCGAAGGTCTACAATTATGTTTATATGAAACTGGGGGACCGGACGGAGGCGGAAGACCTGGTGCAGGACGTCTTTGTCTCAACGATTGAGTCGCTGGAAAGTTATGAGGGACGATCCTCCCTTCTCTGCTGGATCTTCAGCATTACCAAAAACATGCTGAAAAACTTCTACCGGACCCGGAAACAGAACAGTTCCTGTTTTGTGGACGCCGACGGTCAGTGCCGAAACAACTTTCATAAAATTTTTCAGACCCCCCTAGACCACCTGGAATACAAGGAATTTCTGGAGAAGTGGCACGAAAACATCTCCAATTTGCCGCCTGACTCCAGAACGATTTTCTATCTGAAACATTTTAACGGGTTGACCATCAAAGAGATCGCCCGGAAAACCAACAAATCAGTCGGCGCCATCAAGGCCTCCCTTTATCGCACGAAAATAGCCCTGACGGAAGAAACGGGTTGACCCGGCCGTCCATCCTTTCCAAGATCTTTCCACATTCATAATCCATATTCATTGCCCGCCACATTAATTGATGCTACACTGAACCGGTTTTAAGAAGATTCCATCTCTCTGCTGGAAACCATGACCGACACGATTGTAAATCTTCAAAACCTCTGGGACCGTATTCTCGCCCCGGAAGGGGACCGGGTCGACCTGGCCGGGCTGGCGGGGTCCTCCCGGGCGTACCTGCTGGCCCGCCTGGAAGAATTCCGGCCCCATCCCCTCCTGGTGATTACTTCTTCTCCCTCGGAGGCGGAACGGTTTTTTAACGATCTCTCCTTTTTCCTGCGGGGAGCCTCACTGGGAGAAACGGTCGTCCTCTTTCCACAGTGGGAGGTCCTCCCCTATGATGACAGAAGCCCGCACCCGGAGATCGTTCGGCAACGTCTGACGGCCCTGAACCGGCTGGCCGGAAACGAAAACCTCATCACCATCACAACCGTACGGGCGGCGATCCAGAAGGTCCTGCCGAAAGAGGCCTTGTCAAGAGGCTCCTTCACGCTCCATGTCGGAGAGTCCCTGGAGCCGGACCTCTTGACGGAAGAGCTGATCCATTTCGGATACCGTCAGACCGATCTCGTGGAATGTCCCGGCACCTTCTGCAGGAGAGGGGGGATTCTTGATCTCTTTCCCCCGAATCTTGACACCCCTTTGCGTCTCGATTATTTCGGCGATGAGATCGAATCCATCCGTCGTTTCTCCCCTGAAAATCAGCGTTCGACGGACCCGGTCGATTCCTGCACCATCCTTCTTTCCCGGGAAATCCTGCTCGATCCGGCATCCATGGCATCCCTGCACCCGGACGGTGAGATGCAGCGATGCCCGGCATTGTCACAGATTGAGGAGGGGATCATTCCCGAAGGAATTGAGTTTTATGCCCCTCTTTTCACGCCGCGCATGGCCACCCTCTTTGATTATCTCCCGGAGAATACCGGAGTGGTCATCGACCAACCTGCAAAAGTCGAAGAGCAGGCGGAAAAGTTTCACCATGAGATTGCCGAACGCCATGACATCGTCCGGGAACAGGGGAAAGCTCCCTGTGCCGCAGAGGAACTCTATCTCGATGCAAAAGATTTCCAGGCGGTACTGGAGACAAAACACCGGGTATGGTTTGTCCTGTCGGGAGGAGAAGAACCACAAGAACTTTTTTTCAAAACGGAGTCCATCGGCGGGTTGGCCCGTCCCGGCAAAAGCAGGATCACCGCTTTGAGTGAGACCCTTCAGACCCTTCGGAATGAAACGGACCTTTCCATCGTGGTCCGTACGAAAGGGCAGGCCGAACGATTGATGGAGATCCTGACGGAAGAGGAAGGAATCCCCTGTCGGCGGATCGACCATCTGCCGGAGGTCCCCAGGCCGAAAGGGGCGGTCGGAATCCTGATCGCCCCCCTCTCTTCGGGGTTTCGTTTTCCCCTCTTCGGCCTGACCCTGATCACCGAGGAAGAGATCTTCGGCATTAAACGGAGCCGCCGTCCGCCCCGTCAGGTCAAGGAAGGTCCCTTTGTCACCCGCCTTTCCGATCTTGCGGAAGGGAATTTCGTCGTTCATATCGATCATGGCATCGGGATCTACCGGGGCCTGCGGGAGGTGGAGGTCGAGGGAAGCGCCCGGGACCTGATCCGGATCGAATATGCAGGCAAAGATCTCCTCTACCTGCCTCCGGAAAAGCTGCACCTCATGCAGAAATACTCCGGCAGCGATGAACATGCCGTCCAGATCAGCAAGTTGGGGGGAACCGGCTGGGAAAAACTGAAGGGAAAAATCAAGAAATCCATCGAAGAGATGTCCCGGGAGCTGATCGAACTTTATGCCGAACGGAAGGTCGCACAAGGAACCGCCTTCTCCCCTCCGGACAGCCTCTTCCGCGAATTTGAAGAAACCTTCGAATATGATGAGACACCGGATCAGGCGCGGGCCATCGAGGAGGTCCTCCAGGATATGCAAAAACCAACCCCCATGGACCGGCTTGTCTGCGGGGACGTGGGGTACGGCAAAACCGAGGTAGCAATCCGGGCCGCCTTCAAAGCGGCTCTCGACGGGAAACAGACCGCCATCCTCGTTCCGACAACCCTCCTGGCCCGTCAGCATGCCGAAAACTTTGCCAGGCGCTTCCGCCCCTTTCCGGTGGAGGTGGCGATGTTGAGCCGTTTTGCGAACCGAAGCGAACAGAAAGTGACCCTGGAGAAGATCAAAAAGGGCGAAACGGACATCCTGATCGGAACACACCGCCTCCTCTCCCGGGACATCGCCTTCAAAAATCTTGGACTTCTCATCATCGACGAGGAACAACGCTTCGGCGTTCGCCATAAGGAAAAGCTTAAACAGCTCCGGAAAGAGGTGGACGTTCTCACCCTGACCGCCACCCCGATTCCCCGGACACTGGAGATGTCTCTGCTCGGCATCCGGGACATCAGTATCATCAATACCCCCCCGGAGGACCGGCTCTCCATTGATACCCGCGTGGTCCGATTCTCGGAGGGGATCATCCGGGAGGCATGCCTGAGAGAACTCGACCGGGGCGGGCAGATATTCTTCGTCCATAACCGGGTACGGGACATCGACCGGATGGCAGAGAGGATGCGACGGATCGTCCCCGAGGCACGGGTGGACGTCGCCCACGGGCAGATGGAGCAGCACCATCTGCAGGAAGTCATGAATCGCTTCCTCGATCGGGAAACGGACCTGCTGGTCACGACAACCATCATTGAGTCGGGTCTCGATATTCCCAACGCCAACACCATGCTTATCCATCAGCCTGAAATGTTTGGACTCGGGCAGCTTTACCAGCTCCGGGGACGGATCGGACGGACTCGTCATCGGGCTTACGCCTATCTTCTGACCCGGGCCGACCGCTCCATGACCGAGGTGGCCCGTCAGCGGCTGCAGGTCATTCAGGAGTTGACCGAGCTCGGATCGGGCTTTCAACTGGCCGCCCGGGACCTTGAAATCCGGGGAGCGGGAAATCTTCTGGGCGCGAAACAATCGGGTTTTATCTCCGCCGTAGGGATCGACCTCTACATGCAGCTCATCGAAGAAGTCTCCCTCAAGTTAAAAGGAGAAAAACGGGAAGAGACGATTGAGCCTTCCCTCCGGATACGCGTCTCGGCCCGCATCCCGAAGGCTTACATCCGGGAGGATCGTCTTCGTCTCGATCTCTACCGCCGTCTGGCTCTTCTCGATTCAAACGAAGAACTTTACCGGATTGCAGATGAGATGAAGGACCGTTTCGGCACGCCCCCGAAGGAAGTCCACAATCTTTTGCGGCTGGCGGAGTTGCGTATCCTCTGCAGAAAGCTGCGTGTTTTGGAGATCCTCGAACAGAAAAAGGGAATCCGTCTGAGCTTCGACCGGGAAACCCCGGTTTCCCGGGAACGGATCATTACGCTTTTGCAAAGCGCTCCCCATCTCATCCACCCGCTGTCCGAATACCAGTTGGAATTCATGAAGGAAGGAGAGTCCTTCGGCGAGACCTGGGTCCGGATGAAAAACTTCTTGCAGGAACTGATCTGATTATGATAGGAACCCAGTCATGTCGCATTCCCCCATTCTCCGGGCACCCATTTTCCGGACACTGTTCTTCATGCTCTTCGTCCCGATCTTGTTCTCCCGATGCAGCAAGATCCCGGAGAAGGAGGAGGCGTCCGTTGTCGCCCGGGTGAACGGCGAGCCCATCCTGCAGGCGGAACTGGACCGGGAGATCCTCCATATTGACAACAGTTTTTCCCTGCCGGTGGAACGGAAACCGGACCGGAAGTTCTCGGAGGAAATCCTGCGCCGGATGATCCGGCGACGCCTCCTGTTACAGGAAGCGAAAAAACTGGGAATGACCCTTTCCGGCAAGGAGGCGGCAAAAATGGTGGCCGAACGAAAGGGAGATCTCTCCCGGAAGGATCTGGAAACCTTGCTCAAAAATACCAACCACAATTACGATGAATGGAAGAAAGGGATCATCGAAGACGCACTGATCGAACGGCTGATACAACAACAGATCAATGCAAAACTCCATGTCAGTGATGAAGAACTGATCGCCTACTATGAAGCCCACCCCAAAGAGTTTGATCTACCGGAACGGGTACACGTTCGGCAGATTGTCGTAGCAAAAAAAGAAGAGGCCGAAAAAATCCGCAAACGACTCGTTGACGGGAAGGAGGACTTCGCCCTGGTTGCCGTGGAGGTCTCACTCAGCCCCGATGCAGAGCAGGGTGGAGACATCGGCACTTTTGCCCGGGGACAAATGCCCCCGGAGTTCGACAAGACCTGTTTTGCGCTGGAAGTCGGCGAAATCAGCCCGGTCGTGAAATCCCCTTACGGCTACCACCTCTTTCGTGTAGAGCAGCACTTCCCGGCGGGACGGCAGACCTTCAAAGAGGCCCGAAAGGAGCTTTACAAAAAATTCATGGCCAGGAAACGGGAGGAGGCCTTTGAACATTATCAGGAAAAACTCTGGAACCAGTCAGAGATCATCTTTCATTGATCCTTCATCCATGGAGAAGCGGTATGATCCGGAAATCCTTTATATTTGATGCTCTCGTAAAAAGTTGTTTTCCGGATTCCGTTCATGGTTCGACAGGCTCACCACGAACGGAATATCAATCACTTACACCGTTCGCCCTGAGCTTGTCGAAGGGCTTTTCGTGACTTTTTACGAGTCCATCATATTTATCCTCTTTCTTCTCGGAACGCTCGGCACCGCCCACGCGGAGATTCTCGACCGAATCGTCGCCGTTGTCAACAACGATGTCATTACCCTAAGCGAGCTGAAACAGGCGGAGACCTCTATCCTTCAAACCGGCCCGTCTTCCTCGAAACCGGCCCCGGCCAAACTCCTTAACGAACTCATCAACAAAAAAATAAAACTGCAAAAAGCCAAGGAGTTGGGGATCGTCGTCTCCGATAAAACCGTGGACGACGGCGTCAACGAGATCGCCCAACGAAACGGTCTGACGGAAACAATTCTGAAAGAAAAACTCAAGAAGGAGGGCATCCCCTGGAACGACTACAGGGAACAGATCCGCGACCAGATAATTCTGACTCGGATGCTGAACCGGGAAATCCGCTCCAAGATTGTCCTGCTCCCCGAAGAAGCGAAGGAATACTATCTGAAGCACCAGGACCGTTTCGTCCGTAAAGCAAAAAAACATATCCTCAGGATACTGCTGACCCTGCCCGAAGGAGCAACACAGGAGATCATCGACGCCCGAAAGGAGGAGATGGAGAAATTACGAAAACGGATCGTAAGCGGTGAGAATTTTCGGCAACTTGCGATTCGTACCTCTGAGGGACCGGAAAGCAAAAACGGGGGAGACCTCGGTGACTTTGCCGAAGGTGAACTCCGGGAAGATTTGAGCCGGGCGATTGCAGGATTGAAGGCCGGAGACGTCTCTTCCGTCTTCCGGACACCGGAGGGAATTACCCTTCTGATGGTCGAAGAGATCAAAAAGCCCAAACCCATTCCTTTTGAGAAGGTCCAAGATTCAATCCGGAAGGCCCTCTACCAGGAAAAGGTAAAGAAAAAATACGAGTCCTGGATCAAGGAGCTACGCGAGGAAGCCTACATCGAGATTAAACTCTGATCACATTCTTTTTTCCCATATGTTCTTCTACGATCCGGGCCAGGACATTGATGAACTCGGGGTCGATGTTGATCGATTCGGTACGGCGGTATTCCGTAATCCCGCGTTCCTTCGCCCGGTCCCGGTAGAGCATATCGATCTCGTAGAGGGTCTCGATATGATCGGAGACGAAGCTGACGGGGACCATAAGAAGCGCCTTTTTTCCCGCAGCGGCAAGCCGGTCGATCACCTCTTCCGTGCCGGGCCGCATCCACTTCACCGGACCGCTCCGGCTCTGGAAGGCCAGGTGATGGGAGATCCCGTCGACACGTTCGACAACCCCTCGGACGGTCTTTTCGATCTCCGATAGATAGGGATCACCCTCGTCGATCATCCTCTGAGGAAGGGCATGGGCCGAGAAGACGACCTCGACTTCGTCCCTGCATTCTTCCGGAAAATCGGCAAGTCCCTCCCGAACTTTTGATGCCAGAACATCGAGATAAGCGGGGTGGTCGCACCAGCTCCGGACGGCGGTATATTCTTTCCTGATCCCGGCTTTTTCAAAAGCCCGGTCGAGGTCGTTCAGGCTGGACCCGGTGGTGGTCCGGGAATAGTGCGGGTAGAGGGGAAGGGCGATCACCTTATCCGCCTCTTCCCGTTCGATTTCGGCAACGACCTCGGAGGCGGTGGGAGAAGTATAGCGCATGGCGATCCGGACGGAGGCATCGATCCCGGATCTGCGAAGCCGATCCTGCAACGCCTCCCCCTGCTGTTGCGTGATCTTCAGGATGGGGGACCCCCCTCCGATTTTCCGGTAGTTGTCGAGAACGTTTTTCAACCGGAAGCAAACGATCAGGCGAGAAAAGAGAGGCTGCAAGGGAAGACGAATGATCTCCCGGTCGGAGAAAAGGCGCATCAGAAAGGGACGGACTTCATCAAGCGTTCCCGGCCCCCCGAGATTGAGAAGAATCACGGCGATCTTCTGAGACATCACCCGCTCTTTTTGCTGTAACGATGGACGGCATCGATAAATGCCTTCGCATGATCCTCCGGCGTGGGGGGGAGGATCCCGTGACCGAGATTGAAGATGTGCCCCGGCGCACCGCCGTTCAATTCGAGGATCTTTTGCACCCGCCGCTCAATCTCCGGAATCGGAGCAAAGAGGGCGGTGGGGTCGAGGTTCCCCTGGACGGCGGTTCCCGGTCCGAGAATCCGTCGGGCTTCATCAAGATCAATCCGCCAGTCGATACCGACCACATCGGAGCCGGCTTCTTTAATCTTTGAAAGCAGGGCCGATCCGGTTCCCACATAATGGATCACCGGAACGTCTTCCCGGTTCACCCCTTCGATAACCCGCCTGGTGTAGGGAAGCGCAAAAATCTCGTAATCGCCGGGACTAAGAATCCCTCCCCAGGTATCGAAAATCTGGACGGCCTGGGCGCCGGCGGCGATCTGGGCATTGAGATAGCGGATGATCGTCCCGGTGATCTTGTCCATCAGAGCGGCGTAGAGGTCGGGTTCCTGATACATGAGGCTCTTGAGGTGGATATAACTTTTTGAGCCGCCTCCTTCGACCATGTAGGTCGCCAGGGTAAACGGAGCACCGGAGAAACCGATAAGAGGGACCTTCCCTTCCAGTTCTTTGCGAAGCAGCCGGACAGCCTCCATCACGAAGGGGACCGACTCCTCCGGGTCGGGAACACGGAGGGCATCAATCTGCGCCCGGTTCCGGATCGGGTCGGGAAAGAGGGGCGCCGGGGTGAACTTCAGTTCCATCCCCATCGGCTCGATCGGGATCAGGATGTCGGAAAAGAGGATGGCCGCATCAACACCGACCTCGTCCACGGGAAGCAGGGTCGCCGCGGCCGCCAGTTCCGGAGTCTTGCACATGGTCAGAAAGTCCGCCTTCTTCCGCAGCTCCCGGTAACTTTTCAGAAACCGGCCTGCCTGCCGCATCATCCAGACCGGGGTCTTCTCTACCGGTTCGCCTCGGCAGGCCCGTAAGAACAGATCATTGAATGCCATAACTTCTCCCTTTGAAAAGTCGATTCTTCACCAGACGCAAGGAACGCAAAGAGAACGGGTAACTGATTGTTTTCGTTCTTTTTATTTGCTCGTCCAAGCCGTTGATCTTGACCCTGAACTTTGTGCCTGTGTGCCTTTGACCCGCTGTGTCTCGTCTTTCTTCCCCGTGACTCCCCGTGTTCCCTGTGGTTCAATGCTTTTGCTTTTGACTCTGACCTTTCTTTTCTCCGCGTCCTCTGCGTCTTTGCGGTGAGTGCTTTTCGCCTTTGATTATTGTTTCTCTCTGTGATCTCTGTGTGCTCCGTGATAAAAGTGTTTCCGCCTACTTTTCTTTCCGCATCTTGATCGGAATATAATTGCAAAAGGGCTCTTCCGCCAGATAGTCTTCATGGATCGCGTCGGCCCGCGCCCGGCAACCACCGCAGACGTTGATATATTCACAGGCGCCGCATTTCCCCTTGTATTTCTTGAAATCCCGCAGATCCCGGAACAGCTCCGAATTCTCCCAAATCTCCCGGAACTTCTTTGTTTTCACATTCCCCGCCGATTTCGGGAAATAGCTGCACGGCTTCACCTCGCCGAAACAATCGATCAGACAGATCGATTGCGCCGCAATGCACCCCTTACCCCCGCCGGTGGAAAACTTCAGGCTTCGCCGCTCAAAGGGAATCCCCTCGGCCTTGGCCAGTTGCGGTACGAGCCGGTAGTAATGGGGGGCACAGGTGGGACGCATGAGGATCTCCTTCTCCTTCTTCTCCTGCTCGTAGTGCCATTTCAGGATCTCTTCGTAGTCCTCCTTGGAGATCAGCTCGGCGGTAATCGCCTCTCCCCGGCCGGTCGGAACGATCATGAACATGTACCACGCCGTCGCCCCCAAATCCTTCGCCAGATGGAAAACGTTGGAAATATCGGTTTGGTTCCGACGGGTAAAGGAGGAATTGATGATGAACTCAATGCCGTGCTTCTTCAAGGTCCGTGCGCCACGGAGGATCCCTTCGAAGGAGCCCTCACAGTCCCGAAAGTTGTCATGGATCTCCGCGGAGGAACCGTCGAGGCTCAAAGAGACGATCCGAATCCCCGAGGCCTTGATTTTCTCGCAGATTTTGTCATCGACAAGGGTCCCGTTCGTGGCCATGCACATGCGGAGGCCCTTTCCAGTCCCGTAGGCGGCCAGTTCAAAGATATCTTTCCGCAGGAGGGGCTCCCCGCCGGAAAGAACGACGACAGGGCTGCAAAACTCGACAATGTCATCAATGAGCTTCTTCCCCTCCACCGTGGTGAAATCTCCCTCCGAAGCCGTGAGATCGGAGGAACAACGGCAGTGAACACAATGAAGATTGCACCGCTGTGTCGTCTCCCAGGCAATCCATTTGGGGATAAATTCTTTGGTCATAGGTTTCCCCTGTCTCCGGTATAATATTCACGTATCTGTATATTTTTATCACAAAGAACAGCTGAATTCAATCCGAATAGCATTATATTTCTACCAGATCCTCACCCGCGCCTTGATCCCCCGCTTTTCCATTATATCCTTTATATCCGGGACATCCTCCACGAAGAAGTGGTCCACATGGTCCAGGGAGGTCTTGAGGCGCCCGGAGAGATCCTGGAAATCGTCCAGGGTGCCGGGAAGTTTCTCCGAGACGATGGAGAGATTCTTCATCGTCTTCCCGAGGTTTTCGGCAAGGTCGGGTGACTTCTTTTCAAGATCGGACGTCAGTTTCTCCAGGCGGGCAAGGATGAGATTCAGGTTCTTCGCCGTCTTTGGAGCATTCTTCCCGAAGGAAACGGAGATCCGCTCCAGGTTGTGAATGGTGCGGTTCAGCGATTCCTTGTTGTCGGAGATCAGATCCTTCGCATCCCGGGTCAGTTGATCCAGGTTCCCGATCGTCCGGTCCAGCTTCCCGCTGTTGTCGGCCAGGGTCTTCACCACCCGGCTCAAATTGTCCGCGAAGCCTTCGGCCTCAAAACGGTCAATGAAATGCCCGACCTTGTCGACAAACTGATTCATGTCGATTGCCTTGGTCGCCTTCGTGATCACATCACCGTCCCGCAAGGGGCCGGCCGTGCTCTCCGCCGGGATGATCAGTTCCAGAAAATTCTCCCCTAACAGGCTTTCGGGACGGATCTTCGCCTCCACATCACGGGGGACCACCACATCTCCGGTCAGACGGATCTTGACTTCCGCCTTCCCCCCCCTGAAGGCCAAGGAGGTAATCTTCCCGAAGTTCACCCCCTTGATCTTCACGTCCCCCCCCTTCTTCAGCCCCGTGGCGTCATTAAAAACGACCGTCACCTCACGCCCCTGATGCAGAGAAAAGGATCCGACTTTGAAAGCGAGGTAAAAAAACATTGCAATGGCAAGGAGAACGAACATACCGAGTATGACAAAACGATTCCGGCCCATGAGGTCCCTCTCATAATTCCGCTGTCAGCAATCCGCTGTCAGCAATCCGCCAAAAAACACCATTGTTTCCCTTGCATCCCATCAATGCAGATCAAGATCAAGATTCACAGACAGGCGGCACGATCTGAATCGGCCCCTCCGAACTGCGGCCGAAAAACTGCTTTAACACATCATTGTCCATGGTACGGACCTCCTCCTTCGATCCGAAGGCCACCAGTTTTCCCGCCCAGAGCATCCCGATATAATCTGCAATCTTGAAGGTACTTTGAATATCATGACTGACAACGATGAAGGTACATTTCGAACGTTGCTGCATCTCCAGGATCAGGTTATCGATCGAATCGGCCGTCACCGGATCAAGCCCCGATGAAGGTTCGTCGAAAACGACAATGTGGGGCTCCAGGGCAATGGCCCGGGCCAGCCCCACCCGGTTCCGCTGCCCACCGGAAAGTTCCGAAGGCCACCGGCAATCGGAATTGGCCATCCCCACGGCGGCCAGTTTTTCGGCAACAATCTCACGGATTTCATCCTCCGGCAGGTTCCGATGCTCCCGTAAGGGAAAGGCCACATTCTCCCCCACGGACATGGAGTCGAAAAGTGCCCCGTTCTGAAAAAGGACGCCGAACTTCTTCCGGAACTCGTAGAGTTCTCCGGGAGGCATACGGGAAATCACCTCTCCGTCAACAATGACCTCCCCGGCATCGGGCTTCATCAGACCGACTAAAAGCTTGATGAAGATGCTCTTGCCCGTACCGGACGGCCCGATAATCATGGTGATCTTCCCCTCGGGAATCACGCATGAGACATCATCGAGGACCACAAGGTCATCGAAGGCCTTGCTGACATGACGGTATTCAATCATAATTACATAAACATGATCTGCGTCAGGACAATATTGATAAAAACGACCGCCGTGGACATCCGGACCACGGCAAGGTTTGTCGCCACCCCCACTCCCCTGGCCCCGCCCGAGGCGGTATAGCCGCTGTAACAGGAGACGGTCGTTACGATCGCTCCGAAGACCGACCCCTTGACCATCCCCTTCAGCAGATCCTGAATCGTAATATTGGCGAACACAAGATCCATGAAGGCGCTTCCATTCAGATGGAGTTGAAAAACCGCCACGAGATATGCTGCAAGAGTACTCACAAAATAGGTAACCACCACCAGGAGCGGAAGAACCAGAATGGCAGCGAGAATCCGTGGAAGGATCATGTAGGGATAGGGATTGACCCCCATCACCTCAAGGGCGTCGATCTGTTTCCCGATCCGCATGCTCCCGATCCTCGCCGCCATTTGCGTTCCCGCCTTGGCCCCGGCAATCAGCCCGGCAATCATGGGGGAAAGTTCGCGGATATTCGCTACGGCTACGAACATTCCCACCAAGTCCTGTGCCCCGAACTTCTTGAAGATGACATACCCTTCCACGCAGAGATTCATGCCGATGAAGGCCGCCACCGGGAAGAGGACCGGCAGGGACCGGCTGCCGATCGTGTTCATCTCATCAATGAAGTTTAGAAAATAGAACTTCCGGGAAAAAAGGCTCCGGACCGACTCCATGAGAAAGAAGGCAAACCGGCCGAACTCCTCGAAGAGAAAATCAAGAAGCCCGCGGGACTGGAGGGAGGGTAAGGCCATATTTGCATCCTAGAAACTGAAGCCGAAAAAGGCTGTCGTCAGGAAATAGTTCATCACCATGATGGAAACCACCGAAGAGACGACGGTATCGTTCGTCGCCTGCCCCACACCGGCCGCCCCGTCCCGGACATGGAAACCGTAATAACAGGAGATGAGGATCACCAGGAGCCCGAAACAGGCCGCCTTGATAATTCCGCCGCTAATGTCCGTCATGCTCAACCATTTGAAAAGGTTCCCCATGAAACCACCGCCGTTGGAGCCTTGCACCATCACCGTGATGACATAGCCGCCCATGATCCCCGTAAAGGTGCCGATCAGGGTTAATATGGGGGTAATCAGGAGACCCGCCAGCATGCGCGGGACAATGAGGGCCTTATAGGGATTGACGGCCATGACCTCATAGGCGTCGATCTCTCCCTTGACCCGCATCGCTCCCAATTCGGCGGCAATCTCCGCCCCCGTCTGGGAGGCAACCATGATCGCCGTCATCACCGGAGCAATCTCCCGGAACAGTGTTACGGAGAGCAGGCTGCTTGTCATCGTCGTAGCACCGAAGATTGCAAAGACCTTGAGACTCTCCATGGCCATCACGGCACCCATGGGAGCAAGGACAAAGAGGATCGGGACCATGCAATGAACGCACATCCGTTCCATCTGTTCCAACAGGTTTCGGAAATAGAATTTCGGAGAGAAGACCGCAAACAGGACGTCCAGAAAAAATCGGGCGATCCTCCCCAGAGCTGGAACCACGGGGAAGTAGCGGGTAATCATCTCGGCAGCCCATTCCATGACGGTTCATCACCCCTTTAACCTGAGAACTTTCGCTTCGGAAGATCTTGACAGCTCTTTCAGCGATCTTTAGAACCGGGCCTATCATAGTATGAAAACCGTTGATTTGTCAACAAAAGGGGGAGCGAAGGAGGCTCTTTGCACACCGGTCGAGAATATGATTTCATTGACAAGGCAGCACGGACATAGTATGAAAGAAAAGTCGTCACCTCCATCACACTTTACGAAAGAGTCACCATGAACCCCCGCCTCCGGAAATGTATGGGGATACTTATTTTGACCGTAGCCTGCGGCGGAGAAAAAAGCAAGACCTGCACGACACCGGAGGAAAAGGTCAAAACCTCCCAGGGGGAACCAACATTCAGATTATGAAAGCAGGAAAATAATTATGCCCTCATCCCCAAAAAGACCCTTACTGCTCTTAATCCAGCCCGCACAGGAAAGTGACCGGCTCGGGACAAAACGGAGGCGTACGACCGGCTTTCCGAAGGTCACCCTTCCTCTGCTTGCCGCCTATGCGGAGGAACGCTTCGATGTCCGTATCGTGGATGAAAGTGTGGACGACATCGACTTCCGTATGAAGCCCGACCTGGTTGCAGTAACGGTCCTGACCCTGACGTCTAAACGGGCCTATGAAATCGCTGATGCCTTCCGGAAAGAGGGAGTCAAAGTTGTCCTCGGGGGTCCCCATGTCTATTTCTTCCCGGAAGAAGCGGCAAAGCATGCGGATGCGCTTGTCCTGCGGGAGGCCGAAACGGCCTGGCCGCCACTCCTGAAGGATTTCTTAAACGGCGACATGAAGGCCCGATACGAAGGGGAGCACCTGCACGATATGAAAGGGCTTCCCCGTCCCCGGCTTGAGTTGCTCAGACGCAATGCCTACCACACTGTGAACGTGATCGAAACGGGAAGAGGATGTCCGCACCGATGTACATATTGCAGTGTAACACTCTACTGGGGACATACATTCAGATTGCGACCGATTGAAGAGGTCATCGAGGAGATACGTTCCATGCCTCCGGGGGAAATCGCTTTTATCGATGACAATATCATCGGCTCACCCAGGCGTGCCAAAGAACTTTTTCGAGCCATTACCCCGCTGAAACGGACCTGGGCCAGCCAGGCGGACCTCAAGATCGCAAGGGATCCCGAACTCCTCCGGCTCTGCGCCGAAAGTGGATGCCGCTGGTTGTTCATGGGTCTTGAGAGCGTCAATTCAGAAAACATCGCCGACGTGGGAAAATCCCGAACGAATCCCGTGGAAGAGTACGCAGCGTCCATTGCCACGATTCATCAGGCGGGGATCAAAGTCTTGGGCTCCTTCATCTTCGGCCTCGACCATGACACAAGTGACGTGTTTGATAACACCGTCGATTTCTGTATCCGCAACGGACTGGCTGCAGCAAACTTTTATATTTTCACACCCATGCCGTTCACAAAGCTCTTCGACGAGATGAAGGACGATGGACGCATACTTCACGAAGACTGGTCGAGGTATGATGCCAACCATGTGGTCTTCAAACCCAAAAACATGACCCCGGAGGAACTGATGGAAGGATACCTCGGGGCCTACCGGTCGTTCTACGGAACCTCCTCGATCCTTCGGCGGACATTGCAGCACCTGCCGAGACGGCCTCTGCAAGTTCTTGCCTACAACCTGGCCCGAAAATTTCACTACAAACGTTTCCGGGAAGTATGCGAATGGTAACCGCCGCAATCCTGTCCGCTGAAAAAAAGACAAGAATTCCCTTGACATGATGATCCGGATGTGGTCTACTGTGAGGCATAGTTTGGGTTGTGCAGATATATCATCGTAAATCAGATAAATATAAACCGCACAGATTGTCAAACCTGTGCGGTTTTCTTTTTTTGGTCATCGGTCAAAACTGCACATTGGGTTATTGTTTTATACCGAAGACAAAGGAGAACAAAATGTCAGAAGGTACAGTGAAGTGGTTCAACGACGGCAAGGGTTTTGGTTTCATTGAGCAGGAAGATGGTCCTGACGTATTCGTCCATTTTTCCGAGATTCAGGATGAAGGCTTCAAAACCCTGGAAGAAGGTCAGAAGGTCAGCTTTGAAGTCAGCCAGGGGCAGAAAGGCCCCCAGGCCTCCAAAGTGATCAAGATGTAACTCTTAAACAGAGGTTACGAACCAAAAAGCTCCGAGGGAAACCACGGAGCTTTTTTTATGCCCTCATTTGCTTCGCACACAAGATTTAATGGTGTCGTAAAAGTTGCTCACAAAGTTCCGTTCATGGTTCGACAGGCTTCCGAGCATGGTGAGCTTGCCGAACCACACGAACGGAATATCAATAACTTACACCGTTCGTCCTGAGCGGGCCTGTGCTGAGCCGGCCGAAGGGTCGAAAGGCTTCGTAACTTTTTACGACACCATCAAGATTTCGGAATCCCCAAAGTTGACCACAGCGGGATTATACATTTTCCCTGGAAAAGAAAATCTTGAAACCGGAGGGGGGAAGGCTAAAATCAGAGAAACCGGAAAGTACCCGGGTGTTCGGACCCAAAAACGCCTCAAAAAAAGGCACCCCTTCCGGAAAGAGGGGAGGGAACGACTCGATCCGACCGGCCTGTTCTTTTGCGGGATCCCGGTTGAGCAGGAGGAGGGCCGATTCCGTCCGATCGAAGGTCGATTTCCGCAAAGCGCAGATCCGGTCATTGCCGCAGTCGATGACTTCGATCGGACCGTCCTCATTGAAGACGGAGTGTCCCTTTTTGAAGGCATTGACCTCGGTAATGAATCCGGTAAGATCGATCCCCGTCTCCTCCCAGTCGGAGGGGCGGGTCGAAACGACATGAAGCCGTTTCCGGAATCCAAATTCGAACCCGATCGGCATCATTACCGCCGTGGAGAAGAGGGCGGAAAAGAGGTAGCGCTGCCTGATCGCCGCCACATTTCCTTCCAATTCTTCGGCCAGCCGGTTCGTATCGTGGGATTCCGCGAAGCTGACGGAGGGGGCCCATTGTGCGTTTTCGGCATACTGGTCCAGACACCAGGGCGCCTCGAAGTCCCAATACTTTGAGCTGTTGAAGGTGTAGTCGAACCCGGCCTTCGCCAGCCGGACCACATCCTCAATCGTGCAGCCGAGGGTCTCCGCAAAAAAGAGGGTCCCGGGGTAGATTCCTTTGATCTTCCCGATCAGCGACGCCCAGAGTGCATCGGGCACCTGGTAGGCGGCATCGCACCGGAACCCCTCGAATCCTATCTCATGGTAATTGAGGACCAGATCCTCCCAGTAACGCCGGAGGTTCTCCCGGTCGGGGGAGCATTCGTTGTCGATCTCGGCCAGGTCCCCCCAGACGGCGACGCATTTGTCTCCCTCCCAGGCCGAGGGGTGAACGATCTTCCCCTTCTCATCCCGGCGGTACCAGTCGGGGTGTTCCTTCAATAGAGGGGAGTCGATGGCGGTATGGTTGATGACAAGGTCCATGATCAGGTGAAGCCCCATCCCGCGCGCCTCCTCCACAATCCGCCGTAGCTGTTCCATCGGCGGAAGTCCGTTGTCTGCAACAAACAGCGGATTGACCACATAATAATCCTTTACCGCATAGAGACTCCCCGAAAAACCGGGCTGGTGAAACGGGTTGATGAAAATCCAGTTGAAACCCATGCCGCACGCCCGTTCGAGGTGGGGGCGCCAACGGTCGAAGGGGCCGGCGATCAGCGGGAAAAGATTGTAAATCCGCGCTCCTTCCGCAACGGGGCGATGTCGTTTCATGAACGTCCTTTCGGTGAATTTGGGAAGTGTAGCCGAGGGGAGGTCGCCCTGTCAATGGGAGAAAAATCTTGCCCTGCTTCGGGAAGGTATGCTAATTTCCTGAATAAAAAATTCCCTGCTCCACCGGAAAGGACGCCTCATGCGGAAGACAACCCCCCTGATTCTGCTCCTTATTGTTGCAGCACTGATCGGCTCCTTCTTCTATTCCCGGGCACGCAACCGGGCACTGACGGAAGAGTTGGAGAAGCTGCAACAGGAGATCACTGCGTTAAAGACCTCATCGGCAAAAACGGAAAATCTTCTTGCCGCGATCAACAAACGGCTCAACCCGCCGCCGAAAACGACCTGGATCGGGATTGACGACGACCCGATGCTGGGAAAAAAGGATGCCCCGGTCACGATCATTGAGTTTTCCGAGTTCCAGTGCCCCTACTGCGCCCGCTTTGCGTTGAACACATTTCCGGAGATCCGGAAAAAATATATCGATACGGGGAAGGTCCGTTTCGTCTTTCGTAACTATCCGCTGGCGTTCCACAAGAACGCTGCAAAAGCGGCGGAAGCCGGGGCCTGCGCCGCCGAGCAGGGGATGTTCTGGAATCTTCATGACATCCTCTTTCAGCACCACGACACGCTGACGCAGGAAAACCTGAATCGCTACGGCAAGGAGGCCGGCCTCTTTATGGATGACTATCTTTTCTGCATGGAGAGCGGCAAACATACCGTGGAGATCCAAAAGGACATCCGGGACGGGAAACGGGCCGGCGTCACGGGGACCCCGAGTTTCTTCATCGGAGTGACCCGGAAGGATGGCCGGATCAAGGGGACGATCCTCCGGGGGAGTGAGCCCTTCGCCGCCTTCCGGTCCCTGATCGAAGAAAAACTGCAGGAAGCCGCATCCATGATGGTGTCGTAAAAAGTCATGAAGCCCTTCGACAAGCTCAGGGCGAACGGTGTAAGTTATTAATATTCCGTTCGTGGTGAGCTTGTCGAACCATGAACGGAACCCGGAAAACGACGTTTTACGAGTTCATCATCCATGGCCCCCCGTTGAAATTTCGATGAAAATTCTTGACACTCTCCCGCTTTCCATATAGTTTCTTGAAGTTTCAGAAAATTTTATTTTTCGAATTCATTCAGGCAAATGTTGAAACTTTTTTTCCGGCACAAATGGGGTCCTGCGCTGCTTATCCTGCTGCTGGCCGCCCTGGTCTTTTTCTACAATCTCGGAGACATCTCCCTGTGGGACCCGGATGAACCGAGGGGGGCGGTGATCGCCCATGAGATGTTGCAACGGGGCGACTGGATCCACTTAAGCTACAACGGTCATCCGGTCACGGATAACCCTGCGCTGGTCAAACCTCCCCTCTACTACTGGAGTATTGCCCTCTTTTCGGCACTCCAGGGGCATGTGGATGAGTTTTCCGCCCGTCTTCCCTCGGCACTGGCCGGGATCACCACGGCAATCCTTGTCTTTTTCCTGGGGGCAAGGATCTTCGGGACAAAAACGGGGTTTCTCGGAGGACTGATCTTCATCAGCAACCACATGCTCTTTGAACAGGCTCGTTCCGCCGAGATCGATATGACCCTGACCTTTCTCATCACGGCCGCCCTCTTTCTCTTCTACCACTGTTATCATGAGCATTACCGGCCGGGGTGGCTCTACCCCGCCTACGCCGCCCTGGGCCTTGCCGTTCTGGCCAAGGGGCCGGTGGGGGTCATTGTTCCGCTGATGATCGCCTTTCTCTATCTCCTGGCCCGGCGGGACCTGAAGGCCATCGGAAAGATCAAACTCCCGGCGGGTCTGCTGATCATCCTCGCCGTCGCCTCCCCCTGGTTCATCCTGGAAGGACGGGCCTTCGGTGCCGAATTCTTCTTCCGGCAGAATTTCGAGCGTTTCTTCCACGCCTTCGATCACATCCAACCCTGGTACTATTATTTCGTTAAACTTCCGATCCACTTTCTTCCCTGGACCCTCCTGCTTCCGGCGGCCGTCGCCTACTGGTTCCGCCGACGGAAGGAGAAAAATCCAGGGCGGACCTTTCTGCTCATCTGGTTCATTGCGACCTTCGTCTTTTTCAGCCTCTCCCAAAGCAAACGGTCGCTCTATATCGTTCCGCTCTATCCGGCCCTCTCCCTTCTCGTGGCGGAAGCACTGGAGAGGATCTCGTCGGAGCAGAACCTGGCCTCTCTTCTGCCCTGGATCCGGGGAGGGGCGGCCTTTTTTGCTCTTCTCCTCGTCACGGCGGGAGGGACCGCCGCCTGGCTCGCGGCCACCCGTTTTCATGATCTTGCCCGGCCGGTCGCCCTTCTTGTCGCGGCTGCCCTGGCGGGCGCAGCGCTTCTCTACCGGATGATCCGGAAAGGGGAAGGAAGAGGGATCGTGACGGCCTTCCTGGTCTGTGCCTTCGGTCTGGAACTCCTCATGGCGGGGGTGGTCTATCCTTCCATCGACGTCAAGAGTCGTTCATCAAA
>JAADIO010000062.1 GCA_013151235.1 Deltaproteobacteria bacterium
CACCAAGGTATTTAATAAATAACTCAAGTTGCTTTTTTTCTTTTTTATCTTGAAGTCTTTTCTTCAGATTACATGCAATCCACTCTGCAACAGATAAGGCAATAATGGGACGACCTATAACATTTGTTTGGTATAGCGCAAAAAGTTCTTTGCTAACGGGTTTAGATGTGGCTTCATTGATTTGTTTTATTAACTTTTGAAAATCGGCCTTCTTATTATGCTTGAATTCATCTTTAAGAAGTTGAAGAATTGTTTTTTTATCTTTTTTGCCAGCCCTCTTATTTCTCCCGGTAGCATTTGCTTTTTTCTTTTCTTTGTCTTTGGCTGTTACAATTAATGATTCTGTTAATGCTTGAAATTCAGTCTCTTCCTTCTGCCGTATAGATTCCACTTTCCCCTGGTTTTCGATAGAGAGCAATCTCTTTGCTTTACTAATCAAATCAATAGGAATAGCCTTTGACTTTGGAATTGGATAAAAAGGCATATAATCCTTTTTATATTCAATACAATCTAAAATGCTCGATTTGTTGTCTTTTCTTAAGACTCCCTTTATTTCATCTGAAAATTCGGTCACTGCCCTCCAAAGAAACTTTAATGCCATATTCGGAATTTCTATAACCTCACAATCGAAATTTGTTCCACTATTTATCACCATCCAAAGATTTAAAGCAACATGGTCAGGCAATTCCAAAATGTCCAAATCGTTCTTTAACTGATTTAGCTCATTCAATAAAACAAGTACTATACTTTTCTTCCCCTTCCCTGTCCCAATTGATGCAATTGAAACACCTTTATTCTGCTCGGTCACCATAGAAATCTTGTCAATTGTATCATGATAGATACTCCTTACATGAGGAACAAGTAGGTTTGGGTCTGTATATTGAAAACATACAATCTTTCCTTTCAACATCACAACTGCCAGAGAAGTCATTTGAACACAAAGAAGAGCAAAAGCCGACAGTTGAGGTTCTCGACTTGCGGCAGGTAACGCCCCAGCATCATTAGTAATTGAACCAATAAGTGGAAAAGCATTTCTGCCAATATCCAGTCGCTGATTCTTCTTTAATATTCCTTCTTTTCTAAATCTCTCTGTAAGTAATGCGAGCGATTTATTTGCTGAAGGGAACACCCCTGTGCATTCACATCGATTTGATGAATCTACCTTTACTGAAAGAGATTGTTCCAAGTCATTTACCAAAGTCTTCAGAATTTCTTGGTACTTTATCCTTTGTATTGGCCTATCCTTTGCTTTAACTTGACGATTCAAAAAGGCATTTGCAAATAAGCAGATATATGAATTTAGATGTTCATTCGCATCCATCAACCATTTCCCATCTCCAATTACTTCTCTAAAATCTTGTATTGTCATTTCTTCGGGAGAGTGTTTGTTGGCACGCACTACAGCTACAGCCAACCCGGTATCCACCCACGGATTCCCCGTCCAATCAAACAATGGCATGATGACCTCCGTATTAAATAACTGTTCAAACCGTTTAAACAAACGATTTTATATCGCTATCATCCCCAGCCCGTTACTGTTCTTGCTCCCCAAACCGCATTCGTAGCCGACCCGGATCAGTTCGGGGTCTGTTTCCATTTCAAAGGGTGCGTTGAAGCATTTCAGCTTGATCGGGTTGCCGTTTTTCGCCTTGAAGGTAATGAGGCTCGTGATTTTGCCATTTTTGCGCTCGATGTAGTTTTTGTCAAATTCAAAGCGGAAGCGGTCCGGGTGGAGGGTCTTTTTGTGAATGATCTCGTATTTCCGGACCAGGTTGTTCCGGATATTCTCCACGAACTTTTCATTCTCTTTGAAGTAGTGCAGGGTCCAGGATTTCTTGTTCCCGGTTTCCGGGTCGTCGATGAAGGTGTCCATAAAGATCGGGGAGAGGCATTTGAAACGCATTATCTTGGTAAATTCCGGTTCCGGAAGGGTCTCGACACCGATGATGTTAAAGCGGATCATCTCCGAGCTTGTCATCAGGTCGAGCCTGTTGTTCTCAAAGATTCCCCGGACGATGTTTTCCAGGGACCGGTCCACGGGGGTGGAGATATACCAGTTCACCCTGCCGGTCCCGGTCTGCAACCCTTTCTTTGTGACGCGGTAAGGGCCGTCGATCTTCAATTCGGAGAAGGTAAAGAGCTTGAAATGTTTCCCCTGGTGGATGAATCCTTCATTATGAAGGAAAAGCGAGTAGGCCGCATCCGAACTTCGGATCAGGTGGTAGAGCGCGCTCATCAGGTGATAGTTATAATTGAAGGGAAGAAGAAAACGGTCTCTTTGTTCCCGAAGGCTGATTTTCAATCTCATGGCTTTCCCTTATCGTCCGGTTGCTCAAAGCGTTTGAACTGTTTGAACAGATTTTATCCCTCCATCCCCACCAGCACCCCGACCTTCTCCCAGGGTGCCGCATCCCGGTCGATCCAGCCGATCTCGCCTTTCAGTGTATAGCCTTCGTCCATCAGACCGGCGAGGACGGAGTTGTCCGCCCGGGGGATGAAGCCGAGTTTGTGCTCTTTCCGGTAGACGGCGATGGCCCGGTCATCGTGGTGATTGGCCTTCTCCCGGACGAGCCGGAGGGGCTGCCCCTCCCGGAGCATGGGCAGGAGCTTTTCTCCATCGTAGTACTGGAATCCTGCGATCAGTGTCGCCAGAAGCAGGGGCGGTTTTTTCCGAGGCGGCGCCGTCCGGCCGGGCTTCGGCAGGAGAAAGGGAAGGATCGGCAGGGCGAGGATTGCTTTGAGAACTTCTCTTCGTTTCATGGGTTCTCCTCCTGAAAAGGTTACTCTTTTCAGGGGATCCTACCACCGACAGTGGACAGATCATGTCCACTGTTTGCAAAAATATTCAATCCCTTTGACCGATCCTGTCCTCCCTCACCCTGTCCCCCTGTTTTTCCGTCCCTTGCCCGGCAGATAAAGCGCCTGCATTTTCTCAAGATCCTCCCGGATCTCTTCGATGAGCTTCTGCGGCTCCAGTACCTCAGCCTGCGGCCCGAAGCTTAAGATCCATCGCTTGATCTCCAGGGTTCCACCGACGGTGAGTTCAAGGACGATCGAACCGTCCCGGTTCCTTACAACTTCACGGCTTGGATGCCACTGGCGCTCTTCAATATACCGGGCGATCTCCGGGACGAACCGGATCCGCACCCGGACCGGCGTCTCGATCATGACTGAGAAGGCATGGCGCGTGTATTCCCCGAAGTCGAAGTTTTCGGGAATGAGGAAGTTTTCGTCCGTATGATTGATCAGGGAGATCCGGTCGACGTCGAACATCCGGATCTCACGGCGGAGATGACACAGGCCGATGAGGTAGACGGCGCCGTCGCGGTACCAGAGCCGGTAGGGATCGACCTTGCGGATTTTCGGTCTTGCGTCCTTCAGCCCCCGGTAGGCGATCTCGACCCGCTCCTGTTTTGCCGCGGCGGCAAAGAGGCTGCGCAGAAAGTCACGGCGGCGGGAGTAGTCCTTGGCGGTGCTGAGACTGAGGGAGAAGATCCGTTTCATCCCCTCGAAGGAGGCCATCCTTTCGTCATCGAAGGTGGAGCGGATCTTGTGATGGATCGATTCGAGGGTGGGCCGGAGAAATGGCTCGCCGAAAGATTTGAGGAGACGGGTCCCTTCTTTCAGTGCATAGAGTTCGGTGGGGAGGAAGGTGACGGGAGGGACTTCCTTGTACCCGTCGATGAGAGACCAGTATTTCCGCCGCCCCGCCTGTCGGTCGACAATGGGGAAAATCGTCGAGAGCTTGTCGAGATCCCTCCGGATGGTCCTGGCGTTGACGCCGTATTCCCGGGACAGTTCGGAAACGGTGGTTCTCCGTTTGCGGCAGAGGAGGTTGATGATTCCCCATTGCCGCTCCAACTGATCCACAGCCATTTTCACCTCCTTCTTGTCCGGGCCCGGATTTATTAAGATAATAAGAAAGAAGCAGTCATGTCAAGAAAAGTTCAATGCGGAGGTTATTCGTTTACATCCTTAATTGACAGTTCAGGCTTATTACGATAAATTAAGAATATCTTCACTTAAATTCCAGACAGGAGAGACGGTTATGGTTATGGATCTGCATCTGCCGGTGGTCGTCCATTTCAAGGAAGGGGAGATCCGGAAGGGATACACCCGGAACTTCGCCTTTTTCCGGGAGCATTTCGACCTGACCGAAGTCGATATTCCGACCAGGGAGGAAAAGGGAACGGTACGGATCCCGTTAGAGGATGTGAAGGCCGTCTTCTACGTAAAGGATTTTGAGGGCCAACCCCGCTACAATCCGGACCCGCAGGCTGAACGGTCCGGTTTCGGAGACCGCGTAGAGGTCATCTTCCACGACAATGAAACCCTGGTCGGTTACACCCCGAACTACAAGGAAGAAACAAACGGATTCATACTCTATCCCGCAGACGAAAAGAGCAACAACGAGATCGTTGCCGTTGTCCGCTCGGCCACCCGTGCCGTCAAACCGGAAGAGAAATATTCATTCTTCCGCCCCTGAGAATTTTCGTTCCTCTTCTTCTCTGAATCGGTTCACCCCCCGTAAAGGGTAACGCTGCAATGGATCATTGATGCAGCGTCCCGCCCGATCCGGGACGGAACCGTTCCCGCAGAGAGAGCAGAAGATCCACGATCATCCCCTCCGAAAACAGGTGAGCTGACCGTCATCAAAGAAGATCTCGAAGGACCGGTCCAGAAAATCCTTCAGGCAGTCGGCAATACTGAAGATCGTCACGGGGTGAACCGTCCCCGCAAGGGCCCGGGCAAAGCGTTCATAGAAGACCCTTCCCGGACCTTCCGGACGGACCGGGCGGTAGATATAGATAAAATCGAACCGGGCGGGAGGGACGTCGAGAATATTGCCGTGGATCCATTCGACCCTCTCTTCCGGGATTCCCATCCAGTGTTGAAGTCTCTTCCCCTCGTCGATCATCGAACCGGAGAGTTCGATCTGGGTAGTCAAGGCATGCGGATAAAGCGACTGGAAGAGGAGCCCCTGGAACCCATTGCCCGCGCCGTAGTCGACAAAACGTATATCCTTTTTTATATGGGGCGCTGCATGGATCAGAGGCAAGAATCCGCCGGCATGGCACCAGTACCCGCCCCAGTGGTCGATTTCACATCGCTCCGACGCGGCATACCCCATCGAGTTTCCGTGAAGCTGGACATAGGCCCGGACAAGATCCGCTTCCACCGCCTCGGGATCGCCCCGATCAAGACTCTTCGCCAGGGACTCCGGGAAGTCCGAAAGCCCAGGGTACCGTGCAAGGACCCCGGCGTCCCCTGTAAGAGGGACGAATATCCGGATCAGCCCGGCAAGAAGGGCAATCCTTTCCTCTCCCACCCCGGAATGCTCACAGATGGACCGGAACCGGCCGATCCACCGGCCGGCATTATCCTCTTCCCCAACAACCATTTGACTTGACCTCCGGATACAGGCAAAGTATATTGTTCCCGTGCACCCGTTACTATAATAATAGATCCATCCCCTTTTACCAAGCGAGAATATACAGGGAGGGCCTCACATGGCCGAGCTTACCTTTCAGACGGAGGCGGAGAAACGTTTCACCCCTTTTCTGGACGAACTTCTCGGCACCTCCCGGGAGAAGATCCACTCCGTCCAGGTCACGGGGAGCGCCCTGACCGAAGACTACGATCCCAAACGCTCGGATATCAATTCCGTCGTCGTACTGAAAGAGATGGACCTGAAGTTTCTCAGGGTACTGGCCCCGCTCGGGAAGAAATACGGCAAAAAGGGGGTGGCGGCCCCCCTCATCATGACGCAGGACTATATCCGGGCCTCACTCGACGTCTTTCCCGTGGAATTTCTGAACATCCACTGGGTTCACAGGACACTCTTCGGCGATAACCCCTTCGCCGAGATCGAGGTCAAGCCTTCCGATCTCAGGCAGCAGTGCGAACGGGAACTGAAGGTCCGGCTCATCGGGATGCGGCAGAACTACCTCTCCGCCTCCGGCGACCTGAAGATCCTCGCGGAAGGTTTCGTCAAGGCATTCTCAGGCTACATTCCTCTCTTCCGGGGGATCCTGTTCCTTCTCGGGCAGGGGATCCCTCCCGCCGGGATGGCCGCCGTGCTGGCAGGGATGGAAGACAAAACAGGGCAGTCCATGGAGACCTTCCGGGAGATCCTCGCCGCACGGCAGGGGAAGAAGAAATTCTCCATGGACGAACTCCATCTCCTCTTCGAGAACTGTTACACCACCGTCGAAACGCTGGGAAGGATGATCGATGAGATCCCGGTCTGAGGGAATATCCCGCTTTTTCGTGATCCTGCTCCTCCTCTTCCTGCTGCCGCCCCGGACAGCCGCGGCCGTCTCCATCCCGGCGCAGCCGCCGGATTACGTGGTCGATCTGGCCCATGTCATCAACGACCGGCAGGAGAAAGAGCTTGACCGTTACCTTAGAGAACTGGAAGAAAAGACCACGGCACAGTTCATCGTACTGACCGTATCCGACCTGGGCGGTGACAGCATCGAGGACTTCTCCATCACGCTGGCCCACGATCGCTGGAAACTCGGGCAGAAAGGGAAGGACAACGGCCTGCTCCTCGTTGTGGCCGTCCGGAACCGGAAGTACCGGATCGAGGTCGGTTACGGGCTTGAGGGACTCCTGCCCGACAGCCGGGTCGGAACGATCGGACGGCGCTACCTCGTACCGGCCTTCCGCCGGGGGGATTATTCCGGTGGAATCACGAATGCGGCCCTGGCCCTGGCCGGGATCATAGCTTCAAACGCAGGGGTCACAATCACCGGCATGCCGGAACCGCCCCGGCCCCGGCCGGTCCGCAGGCGGCCGACCGTCTTCGGCTCGATCGGTTCCATCATTTTCTTCATCTTCATGGCGATCCTCTTCATCCGGAATCCCCGCCTCTTCTTCCTCCTCTTCCTCATGTCGGGAATGGGGGGAGGGCGGCGCGGCCCCTGGGACGGCGGCGGATTCGGAGGAGGCGGGGGCGGCGGATTCGGAGGAGGCGGCGCGTCGGGAAGCTGGTGAAAAAAGGGCGTATCGTCTCGGTTAGATTCGTCACTCATAAAGGTTGACGCTACAGGAACACAATGTAGCGCCGGGGTTTATCCCCGGCGGAGGTGTCCCGGTTGCCCCGGGACGGAAGATTTCAAAAAACCTATCAATTGGAGAATTGCGATGTCGAGAACCGTGAAAACCATCCTGATCATCTTGGCCGTCCTGCTCCTCTTCGCCTTCACGGCCTTCAGCTGGGTCAAGCAGGGATACAACCGCGCCGTGGCCCTGGACGAAAACGTCAAGGGACACTGGGCCCAGGTGGAAAACCAGCTCAAGCGCCGGTACGACCTGATCCCCAACCTTGTGCAGACGGTCAAGGGGTACGCCAAGCACGAGAAGGAGCTTTTCGAACATCTCGCCGACGCCCGGACAAAATATTTCCAGGCCAAGGACGTAAAAGGCAAGATCGCAGCATCCAACCAGCTTGAGGGGGTTCTCTCCCGCCTGCTGCTGTTGAAGGAGCAGTACCCGGAACTCAAGGCGAACCAGTCCTTCCTGAAACTCCAGGACAGCCTCGAGGGGACGGAAAACCGGATCGCCGTAGAGCGAAAACGGTACAACGACGCCGTGCAGCAGCTCAACACATTCACCCGCACCTTCTTCGGCCGCTTCTTCACAGCCATGGCGGGGGTCGGAAAAGCGGAATACTACAAAATCCCGGAAGGAGAAAAAGCCGTGCCGAAGGTAAAATTCTGAACATGACACGGGAGGAAGATTCATGGCCGACAAGGAGTTGATGTACAAGTACAAACGTTTCGTCGCCGACTACAACGGCGGGATGGGGCGGGAGGCGCTTTGCAAAAAGTATCAGCTTGACGAGTCGAAATTCGATGCCTTTCTCAAGTTCCTGAAACGGAAGGGCTTCTTGCTGGGCCAGGCCCCCCTTGTAACCAAATTCAGGTCGGCCCACGAGATCGACTTTACGATCTACGGGGACGACCTGCAGTTCGTCGAGATCGAGCTGGACCCGAACGAGACGGCCATCGCAGAGGCGGGGGCGATGATGTACATGGAGCAGGGGATCGAGATGCAGACGATCTTCGGCGACGGGAGTAAAGAGTCTGAGAGTATCATGGGGAAGATCTTCGGGGCGGGCAAACGGGTCCTCACGGGGGAATCCCTCTTTATGACGGCCTACACAAACCGGGGGGCAGGGAAACAGCATGTCGCCTTCGGGGCGCCCTACCCGGGAAAGATCATCGCCCTCGACCTTTCGGATCTCGGCGGGGAGATCCTCTGCCAGAAGAGCGCCTTCCTCTGCGCCGCCAAGGGGGTTTCGGTCGAGATCGCCTTCCAGAAGAAGTTGGGGGTGGGACTCTTCGGCGGGGAAGGGTTCATCCTCCAGAAGCTCCTGGGGGACGGCTATGTCTTCGTCCATGCCGGAGGGACGATCGTCGAACGGGAACTCAAACAGATGGAAAGGATGCGGATCGATACCGGATGTATCGCCGCCCTGCAAGCAGGCGTCAACTACGACATTGAATTTATCGGGGGGATCAAGAATACGCTTTTCGGCGGCGAGGGAGTCTTCTTCGCAACCGTCACCGGTCCGGGAAAGGTCTGGCTCCAGTCCCTCCCCTTCTCCCGTCTCGCCGACCGGATCATCGCCTCGGCTCCGAAAATGGGCGGTGCGCGCAGAGGGCAGGGATCAATCCTCGGCGGGCTGGGCGATCTGCTCGGCGGGGACAACCGGTTCTGACAGCAACCTTCAGCACTCAGCGGTCGGCTTTCAGCTCCTGAACCCCCTCATCCCACCCTTCTCCCCTTGAGGGGAGAAGGGGCAACTTCACGACCCAGAGGATGTTTCCTCCTCTCCTCTGTTTTGCCTTTTCCATGTCTTGCTTTTCTCTGTGTGCTCCGTGGTGAATGCTTTTGTCTTTGCCTTTGTGCCTCAACCACCCCCCATGACCTCCTGCAATGCTTCCTCGTAGACTGCAAGATCCCTCTCCGAGAAGAGGACGAAACGGACCTCTTCCAGTTCACACCCTTGAAGGAACTCCCGGACGGTGCTCAGTGCAATCCGGGCGGCCTCTTCGATGGGGAAGCGGTAGGCGCCGGTGCTGATGGAAGGGAAGGAGACGGAGGAGACCCCCTTTTCCTTCGCCAGGGTCAAGCTGTTGCGATAGGCACGGGCGAGGAGCTCCCGCTCATTTCGGTTCCCGCCGGACCAGACCGGCCCCACGGTGTGGATGACGTACCGGGCCGTCAGGGTTCCCCCCATGGTGATGACAGCCTCTCCCGTGGGACATCGCCCTTGTTTCGCCACAATCTTTTTGCACGCCTCCAGGATGGCCGGCCCTCCGGCCCGGTGGATCGCGCCGTCGACTCCGCCGCCTCCCATGAGGGATGAGTTCGCTGCATTAACGATCGCCTCCGTGTCGGCCTTCGTGATGTCCCCTCTCACCAGGACCAGCTTCGACCTTCCAATCTTCTTCTCCATGGCGCCTCTCTCCTCAGTCAGCCCGGATCCGCACCAGCGTCGCCCCCCATCCGCCCAACTCCGGCGGCGCATCCCGAAAGGAGAGGACCGCCGGACTTTGAGAAAGGACCGACTGCACGATCCTCCGCTGCGTTCCGATCCCCTTGCCGTGGATGATGCGGACCTCCGGGAGCCCCCGTTTCCGGCACTGATAGAGATATTCCTCCACGACCGACTTCACGTCCTTTGCCTGAAAGGTATGGAGGTCAAGTTCATCGCCGATGGGGTATTCCAAAGTTTCTTCGTCTCGCGCATCATCTCCCATGGCCACCATCTCAGGTCTTCCCCCTCCGACAAAGAGGAGAACAAAAAAAGGACGGCTGAACCATCCATAGATCAGACTGTTTCGAGGGTCTGGAGCAGGGCGTTCGCCTTGTGGAGGGTCTCAAAGTATTCCCGTTCCGGATCGGAGTCGGCGACGATCCCGGCGCCCACCTGAACGTGCGCCTTGCCGGCCTTGATGACGAAGGTCCGGATGATGATGTTCAGGTCCATGTCGCCGTTGAAACCGAGCCAACCGATCGAGCCGGTGTACGGTCCCCGCTGCACCGGCTCAAGTTCGTCGATGATCTCCATGCACCGGACCTTGGGGACACCCGTGATCGTGCCGCCGGGAAAGGTCGCCCGGATGAGATCGAAGAGGTCCTTCCCGGCATGAAGGTTCCCCCGGACGTTCGAGACGATATGGATGACGTGGGAATAATCCTCCAGGACCATCAGTTCATCGACCCGGACGGTACCGTAGTCACAGACGCGGCCTATGTCGTTCCGCTCCAGGTCGATGAGCATGATATGCTCGGCCCGCTCTTTCTCATTGGTAATCAGCTCAGCACTCATGGCCTGATCCCCGGCTGGATCTTTTCCCCTCGGCCGGGTCCCGGCAATGGGACGGGTCTCCACTACCCCGTCTTTTAAAAGCATCAACCGTTCCGGTGAAGAACTGACGATCTGAAACTCCTGAAAATCGAGATAAGCCGCAAAGGGAGAGGGATTGATCTCCCGAAGGATCCGATAGAGGTGGAAGGAATCGAGATCTCCGATCTCGGCGGTGAGCCGCTGGGAGAGATTGGTCTGAAAGATATCCCCCGCCTTGATGTAGGCCTTGGCCCGTCGAACCATTTCCATATAGTTTTCCTTGGCCATATTCGGGAGCACGGGAAAGGAACGAGACGATCTTTGCCTCTTCAAGGACGGCAACGCCTCCCCGTCCATGATCTTCCGGTAAAGTCCTTTTAGTCTTTCCACCCCTTCTTCATAAGCACGGATTCGTGCAGAGGTCTCCGACGGAGAGTGGCGCAGGAGGGGAATGTGGACCAGGATCACTTCCTTCTCCACATGGTCAAAGAGGATGCAGGTATCGACAAAGAGGAAATGAAGATCGGGGATCGCCAGGTCATCAACAGCCGTGCGGGGGAGCTTCTCGAAAAAATGAACAGCATCATAGGAGATGAGCCCTACTGCCCCGCCGGTGAACGGGGGGGCGCCGGGAGTCCTGACAACGGGAGTCTCCTCCATGAGCCGCTTCAGTTCAATGAAAGGATTCCCATCAATCTTTCTTTCATAGATTCCTTCCCGGATCCGGATCTTACTCCCCTTGCTCGAAAAAACGCGAAAAGGACGGGTGCCGATGATCGAATAGCGGCCGATCCGATCGCTCCCCTTCACCGACTCCAGAAGAAAGGAATCCTTCCCTTCCCGGATCCGCTGAAAAACCGTAGGAGGATCGAGGAGCCCTTGGGGAAAACGTAAAAAGATCGGGACAGCAGGGACCTTGCTCCCGGACGCCTTTTCCTCTTCCGACAACTTCAAAAAGACCTCACGGGACGGGGTCGTGGCAAGATTTTCCGTCGTTGCACCCATGGGTTCCTTCCTCATCACTTCTCATAATAACGGATCTTGCGGCCGGGGAGGAAGAAGTGCGGTCCCCCTAGGTGCATCAGGAACTCCGTTCCGGCCTCGCCCATCTTCCAGGTCCCGTCGAAGATCCCCCGGGCCACCTCGGCCTTGAGGACCTCACCGATCAAGAGGGCCATACCTTATCGAAAATCCCGATAAAAGGCAAGAAATAGGGGAAGGCCCCGGAGTGGGGTCCCTCTTCCGGGCCGCTTGACAGGCCCGTCCGCCGGGGTAGAATGGAAGATGAAAAGATCGATCATATTGCTGATGATTCTGTAGCGTTACCCTTTATGGGTGACGAATCCGCCGGGACAAATCGTCCCGGGTCAACCGGGACGCTACAATAAAGGAGAATGCCATGAACAGACTACTCTATATCCAAGCCTCTCCCAGGGAAGAGCGTTCACACGCCATCCGGGTGGCCGATGCTTTCGCCGGAAGCTACCGGGAAACACATCGGGGGGCCGAGATTATGACCCTCGATCTCTTCCGGAAGGATCTTCCCCCCTTCGACGGCCTGGCCGTGCAGGCGAAATACACGATCCTTCACGGTGAAAAGCACAGCGAGGAGGAAATTCGTGCATGGCAGGCTGTGGAGGCGGTGATCGATGAATTCAAAGGCGCAGACTGCTATCTCTTTGCCGTTCCGATGTGGAATTTCGGCATCCCCTATCGGCTCAAACAATATATTGATCTTCTGGTTCAGCCGACCTACACCTTCGCCTTCGATCCGGAGAAAGGATATTCGGGCCTCGTCACGGGGAAGTCCGCCTTCATCGCCTACGCCCGGGGCGGAGAGTATGCCGAGGGGACCGAGGCAGAGGTGTACGATTTCCAGAAGAAATACATGGAGACCATCCTGGGTTTCATCGGGATCACCGATATCTCATCGGTCGTTATCGAGCCGACCCTGCAGGGGGGACCCGATGTAGCACAGGAGAAAAGAGAGGCGGCAATTTCCAGGGCCCGGGAGTTGGCCCGCAGTTTCTGAGACCGGAAGCCCGGGAAGATCAAAGATCAAGAAGCTTTGAACCGTGGATGATGCGCAGAACGAAGACGTTCCTTCCTTCCACACGATAAATGACACGATATTTTTTGTGTATCAAATGCCTGTAATTTGTACCTAAAAAATCGTTCTCCGGGATCGAAGGGGAACGCTTCGGAAATGAGGAAAGGGAACCGATCTTCACTTCAAGCTCCAGAATGAATTTTCTTGCTTTGCTGAAGCTGTCTTCCGAGATATGAAAAAAGATGCGTCCCAAGTCCCTTTGAGCAGTACGGGTGAGATGGACTTTATAGGCCTTCTGCAACCTTGAACTCCTTGAAAAAGTCCTTCGCCTCGGAATAACGTCCTTCCCTTACATCTTCTTCGGCAGGAATAAGAAGTTTGAGAAGATTGAAGGCCTTCAAGATCTTCTCGTACTCTCCGGCATCGACCAGGACGGCCTCAGCCTTGCCATTAATCGTAAGAACAACGGGACGTCCCGTCTTGCGGATCTGCTTCAAGATGGAATTCGTATTTCTCTTTAATTCGGTGATCGAGCGAATATCTTCCGTAATACTGAGCGCCATAAGTGTCTCCAATAATCCTATTCAGCATTTTATTTAGTGCTTATAATACATCACAAATAATGTTTTTGCAAGCCCATGATCGTCTATAAAATCGGGTGAAAAAATTCACTCTCCGGGCCGCTGCACCTGGTAATTGACGACCTTCTCCGCCCCGGCGATCCGGAAGAGGGGGTCTTGCCCGATCAGTTCCCGTAGTCTTTCGACCGGAAGATGGCTGTAAAAAACAGGGGAAAGCAATGAACCACCTTCGTACAGACCGGTGACAAACCGCTTCAACGGCGGATCACCAAGGATCCGATCGGTCAGAGGAAGACTCCGGTAGAGACGAAGATGGACGTTCACCACCACCTCGTCGGGTACGGCCTCCCGAAAAAAATCAAGACTTCTTTGCAAGGTCTCCTCATCCTCGAAAGGAAAGCCGGTAAGAAAATCAACGGAGATTCCGATACCGTTCCGCCGGGCTTGGGAGATCATCTCTTCCACATCTTTCCAGTAGTCGGGGGTCTGATGCAGGGAATCAACGGAAAGGGTCACAAGATCGGCCCCGGTCTTTCGCAATCGTTCGAAGAGTTCCGGACTGTAGTTCCCCGGTTTCATGTAGAGGGCCCACTGCAGGCCGAGGTCGGCCTCCTCCAATGCCCTGAGAAAATCGAGGGCCGGCCCAAGGTCTTCATTAAATTCGGAATCGCAGAGGTGAAGGCGGCGGATCCCCTGCCCGGCAAGGTGCCGCAATTCCCCGACCACGTCGTCGGGGTGCCGGTAGTGGACGGGGCTTCGGGCCTCCAGACAGTAGGGACAGCCGGAAGAGCACCCCTTGTGGGTTTCGAAACCGGCCAAGCCGTCCCGTGACAGATATTCGTTATAAGCGAAGAGACCTTCCCTCCGGGGGCGAAAACTTTCCGGACCCTCTCCGTAGACAATCCTCTTCGTCCCTTTCCACACATTTATATCCTGAAGGATCGCCGGCAGCGTCTTCTCGCCCGGGCCGACGATTGCGACGTCCGCCCCGACAAAGTTGCGAATCCCTTCGGGATCGGCGGGAAGGGCGGAACCGCCGATGATTACCGGCAGATCCCCCGTCCGCCGAATGCGCCCGATCAATTCCCGGATTTCCGGAAGAAAATATTCCGTGTCCGGATAAAGGGCGGAATCAAGATTCCGGATCGTCACACCGACAACACCGGGCGCATAGGAGCGGACCTTATTCTCCAGTTTCCGCAGGGGATCGGTGGAAAAGCAGAGATCCAGTACCCGGACCTCGAAGGAATGTTTCCGAAGGGCATGGGCAAGATATTCCAGGCCGAGGGGGATGACGGGGGGAAAGCGGTAACGATTCGGATTGATGAGGAGGATTCTCGTCCCGGAAAGTTCCATTGACTCGCTTCTTCCTCTCCTCATTTTCAATGGTCGGTCGGTAGACAACATGACGCATAAAACTTGTGTAGTCTACCCCAAATCATGATGATTTGACAAGAGCCCGGAAGCGGATATAATCAGGAAAACGAAGGAAACCGCTCAGATCTTATCTTCCTGCACCAGAAAGGTCCGGAGTATGATTCGTGCCGTACTCTTTCTGTTCTTCTTTTTTTTTGTGGTCGGTCCTGTCCAGGGGGCACCCTTTCCAGGCTCCGCCAAAACGCTTACCCGTACTTCCGATGCCGTAAAGATCTCCGGGATGGATATACCTCCTTTTCTCGGTGCAAACATTCATCTCCTTCGTCTCTTCGCCTTCCGGGAAGGGCACTTCCAACCGATCCCATTCCAGGTCGATCAGAAAGACTCAAAGGGAGAATGGGTCTGGGACGTTGCATTCAGGGACGGGCGGACCCGCGACGACCAGGACCCGGAGGGGGAATCGCTCCTCGATGAGAATGATCGTCTCGTCTTCCTTGCCGGAGACACAGGGGACCGGGCGTCCTTCCCGGAAAGGATCAAGGCTGCGAAAGTACTGGAGATCGAAGTCATCGACCCCGTGAACCATGGGAGCGGATGGACCTATCTCGCCCTCTTTCCCCATGCCCCTCCTCCCTTGAGCCCGGTGCGATACATGACCTATGACCCGCAAAAACGGAATGTTTACTCCCCTCTCTACAGCCTTTCCTATTCCACTAAGAAGATCGCCGTCATGGACGCCCTCACCTTTCGGAAAAAGAGTATTCTCGATCGTCTCAAGATCCGGATCAAGGCGGAAATCAAGTTTGGTTTCATCAAGACGGCCATGCACTTCAATGAAGAGGATGTGCGCGGATATCACGTCGGCTATATCGCAGGCCCGGTTCGGATCATCAACCGGACGGTCAACCAGGTCCGACTTCCCCTCGGCCTCCGTACACCCAAGGTGGTCTGCGACCACTACTTCTATCCACGCTATGCCGAGATTCCCCTGCTGCTCCACATGAACTTTCTCGTCTCCCGGGCCTCCCTGCTCCTTTCCGCGGACTACCGGGGGGCGCCTTTTTCACAGGCCTTCCTTCCGGGGCTGAAAGAAGCGGTAAAACTGACGGGACGAACCCCCTTGCGACTCGATCCGGCGAAGGGGGACTGGATCGCTCTGGACGGAGATCTGGGAACGGTGATCAATGCCATGCAGGTTCCCGTCGGCATATCCCGCTACATTTCTACGAGACCCCACCTAATCTCGGACCGGGAGAGAAGCTATCCGCCGGAATCGGTGCCGGGCTCCGACCCGGAGGCCGTGATCGAGATCCGGACCGCGCCCGACCTCCCGAAGGGAGATTACCTTCTCTACACCGTCTTTCTGTTTTCACCCGATCACTTCAAAAGAGGAGACGAGAAAAAACTGTTAAATATCCTGAACCGTCCGCTCACCGTCCGGGTAGGTCAAATACAATAAGAGACTCCCGAACGGGCGCCGAAAGGGATCAGAGGCATTCTCGGCAGAAGAGCCAAGAGCAGACTTGACCCCTTTCGTCGGGGGTCCCGGTTCACGCGAGACGGTCTTTCTGCCTGACCAGCCGGACGGCGAAGAACCCATCCGTATCATGTTCGTCGGGCCAGGCATGGAAGAAACCCTTATCGTCAATCATGCTCCGGGCCGCTGCCGGGAAGTCCGCCGGGACGGGAGCGACCGTAAATCCCCCTTCTTCCCGCAGAAAGGTCCCGATCACCTCCCCGTTCTCTTCCGGCTCGGTGGAACAGGTGGAATAGACCAGGCTCCCCCCTGCCCGTACGAACCGGGAAAGGTTCCGCAGGAGGCCGAGCTGCCGCTCCCGGTGGCGGGCAAGGTCCTCCTCCTTCTTCCGCCACTTGGCCTCGGGATGTCTGCGGATCGTGCCGAGACCCGAGCAGGGTGCATCGATGAGTACGTGGTCGAAGGGTTCGCCGAAGCGGATGGACCTCCCATCGCCAAGCAGCGGCCGTACGATCGTTATCCCGAGCCGTTCCATGTTCTCCTCGATTCTTCCCAGCCGGAGTGGATCGACCTCAAGAGCGATGATCTCCCCTTCATCCGCCATTAGTTCAGCCAGATGGGAGGCCTTCCCTCCCGGCGCGGCGCAGGCGTCGAGGATCCGATTCCCCGCCCTCGCCCCGACCATGCGGGAGATCAGGATGGCGCCGCCGTCCTGGACGTAGAACCGACCTTCCCTGAAACCGGGCAGTTTTTCCACCGGTCCGGAGAACTCGACGACAACCCCTTCCGGGCACAACTGGTGGGGGATGAGCTTTTCGACCGCGCCGGCCAGGCGTTCCAGGTATTCACCGGGATCAGGTTTAAGGGAGTTGATCCGCAGGGTGGTTGCAGGCGGTTTGTTGCAGGCCGCCAGAAGCCGTTCCGCCCGCTCTTTCCCAAAGCGGGACACCCATCGCCGGACCAGCCATTCCGGGCAGGAGTGTTTTACCGCAAGATGAGGGATCGTGTCGCCGGGACCGGGCAGCGGGATCTTCTCTTTCCGCCGGACGAGGTTCCGCAGTACCCCGTTGACGAAACGGACTTGCCCCGGATTCCCGAACTCTTTTGCAAGCTCCGTGGCGGTATCGACGGCCGCCCAGGGAGGGACGCGATCAAGAAAGAGAATCTGGTATGCGCCGATGCGAAGGAGGTTCCGGATCTCCGGGGGATTCGTACGGAAGGAACGATGAGCCAAGGCGCCCAGGAAATAATCGATCCGCCCCCGCCACCGTAGGGTCCCGTAGACCAGTTCGAAAAGCAGCGCCCTGTCCCGCCCGCCAAGGGGGGCGGCCCCCCCTGCCGACCGGGCGATCGCCTCATCGGCGAAAAGACCTTTCCCGTCAATCAGGGTCAGGGCGGATGCCGCCGACCGGCGGACCGGATCAGACACCCATCGCCTCTAAACGGCGGATCCGCTCCTCCATCGGCGGATGGGTGGAGAAGAGCGAGGCCAGCCCGCGGCCCCGCAGCGGGTTGACGATGAACATGTGGGCCGTGGCCGGACTCGCGTTCATCGGAACCCGCTGAGCCCCGGCGGCCAGTTTCCTGAGGGCGGAGGCCAGGTAGCGGGGATGGCCGCATATCTTCGCCCCGCCCCGGTCGGCGCCGTATTCCCGGGAGCGGGAGATCGCCATCTGTATGATCATGGCGGCGATGGGAGCGAGAATCATCACGGCGATCGCGCCGAGGCCGCCGCCGTCATCATCGTCCCCCCGGAACCCGCCGAAGATCATCGCCCACTGGGCCATGTTCGCCATCATGGAGATGGCGCCCGCGATGGTTGCGGCGACGGTCCCGATCAGTATGTCACGATGCTTCACGTGGGCCAGCTCATGGCCTAAAACCCCCATCAGTTCGTTCCGGTCGAGCAGATCGAGAATCCCGGTGGTCACGGCCACGGCGGCATGGTCCGGATTTCTCCCCGTGGCAAAGGCGTTGGGTGCGGGGTTCTGCACGATATAGACCCGGGGCATGGGGAGCCCTGCGTTCCGGGCAAGCTGCTCCACGACCGAGTAGAGCTCCGGCGCCTCGGCCCGGCTCACCTCCCGCGCCTTGTACATCTTCAGCACGATCTTGTCGGAAAACCAGTAGGACCCGGCATTCATGGCCAGGGCGATGAGGAAGGCGATTTTCATCCCGGCGGGACCGCCGAGGGCGTTCCCCGCGAAGATCAGAAGAACCGTCAGACCCGACATGAGAAGGGCTGTTTTGAAGATGTTCATGATCTTTCTCCTTTTATTCCGATCATCCCGGATTGACCGGGACGCTGCAGAGTCTCATTCGACCCGTCTCCCCCGTGGTTAAATGCTTTTGTTTATTGCTTCCGAGCCCGCCTCCCACAGGGAATATAATCGGCATTCCCGGCCCGTCAAGTTCCGGGGAACTCTTCAACCGGTCTCTCCGCTGCCCCGTTCCCGGGAACCACGAAATGACGGATCGACTCCTTCACCTCTTCAAGGTCGAATTCGGTGTTGATGCAGGGGCCGAAGGGCCGTTCGTTCAATATCCCCAGGACCGGCAGTGGATAGGCGTCAAAGATCCCGGAGGTCAGGTCCCGCTTGCAGGCCACGGCCACCACGGCCTGGGGGCGTTTTTCCTTGATGAGCCGCCGGGCCAGGGTCCCGCCGGTGGCGACGAAAATATCGACGCCGTATTCTTCGCCGAGGTCGATCAGGTCGGGGATCCGGCACATGCCGCACCGCTCGCAGTTCCGGATATCGCCGGTCACCCGCGTCCGGCATTCGTTGTTCTGAATACAATGCGGCATGAGGAGGAGCAGCCGGTCGTGCTTGACCTTGATCCGACGGGAGAGGACGAGCTGATTGTTGACCTCGACGAAGGATTCCTGGATCTTCTCCCGGGGAATCCGGAAGATAGATCCCAGGAAAAGGGTCAGCGGGTAGATGACCTTGACGATCAGCCCGCGCAACCGCCCGAGGAAAAGGATCTCACGTCCCTTGTACAGGGTCAGGACCAGGAGGAGGACGCCGGCCGCGGCAATCACGAGAAAGCCGAGGAAAAGGATGGAAAGGGACATGAGGAGGGCCCCCATCGCCTTTCCGAGCCCGACCCCTTTCAGGACCAGGGCAAAGAGCCCTCCCAAAAGGAGGAGGGCAGCCAGGGCCCCGCTCATCAGGCCGACAAAGAGCCTTTTTTTAGGACGGCTGTCCGCTTCCAAGGATCATCCCTTCCCGGATTGCAGGACGCCCCCGGAGGAATTCCGCTCCATTGATACGCCTCCTGCCGGGCCGCTGGACCGTTTCAATCACGACGGAACCGTCCCGGGTCCCGACCTGAAAACATCGACCGGCGCGGATCACCTCACCGGGACGTCCCTTCTCTTCACGGACCGTGACCCGCCAGATCTTGAGAATCTCTCCATCGACCAGGGTATACGCGCCCGGCCAGGGGTCCATGGCCCGCACATGATTCCGGATCGCTTCGCCGGCCAGGTTCCAGTTGATCACCCCGTGCTCCTTTTTCAACAGAGGGGTTGCGATCGCCCCGGCCCCGTCCTGGGGAATCCGCTCCAACCTCCCCTCTTTCAGTATCTTCAGGGTCTGCAAAAGGGTCCTCGCCCCGAGAATGGCCAGCCGTTCCGTAAGAACACCGGTCGTCTCCTCCGGCCCGATTTCAAGTTCCCGCTGCATCAGGATATCACCCGTGTCCATCCCGGCGTCCATACGTATTATGGTGATCCCGGTTTTGTTCTCACCGGCTGCAATGGCGGCGGCAATGGGCGAGGCACCCCGATACTTCGGCAGCAGGGACGCATGTATATTGATACATCCATACTTCGGTATCTCCAGAATCTCCGGTGGAAGGATCTGCCCGAAAGCGGCGACAACGAAAAGGTCACAGGAAAAATCCCGCAGAGCCCGGACAAATTCGGGTTCCGTGATCTTCATCGGTTGCAGAGCGGGAATCCCCCGATCGAGGGCCTCTTCCTTCACCGGCGAAGGGATCTTCTTTCTCCCCCGGCCGGCGGGCCGGTCCGGCCGGGTCACAACCCGGACGAGATCCTCCGTCTGGGAAAGCGCCGCCAGGGAAGGAACGGCGAACCGGGGTGTCCCCATATAGATAACGCGTAATATCCTGCCAATTTTTTCGTTCATCATCAAAGGAAATCATTCCGGGAATGGATTAAAATTGTCTGTCTGCCCGCGGCCGGATCTAAAAAACAGGAATGGACGAATATTACCTTATTTATAGGCCCCCTGCCGGATGGCCTTCTTGATCTTCCGCTTGATCATATCCCGTTTCAAGGGAGAAAGGCGGTCCACAAAGAGAATACCGTCTAAATGGTCGACTTCATGCTGAATCGCCCGCGCCATCAACCCCTCGGCATTCAGGGTTGTCTGCTCCCCTTCCCGTGTCATATAGCTGACTTTTATGGTCTGTGCCCGAGCGACGTTCCCATTATAGCCCGGTACACTTAAGCATCCCTCTTCTTCGGTCTGCATACCTTCGCTCGACAAAATCTCCGGGTTGATCATCACAACAAGAGCATTCGGCTCTTTCCCTACGGTGGTATCGAGAACAACAATCCGCTTGTGGACACCGACCTGGGGCGCAGCCAGACCAACACCCGGAGCGTCATACATGGTGGCAATCATGTTTTCAATTAACTCCCGATCCTCTTCAGTGATTGCAGTGAGAGGTACCGAAGTTTTCCGAAGTTGTTCATCCGGATAATGCAAAATGGGCAGCAACATGCCTCCCCTCCTTCGTCTTCGTTCAAGTCATACAAATGTAACTGTTCAGGTTGCTTCTATTTTCCCGCAGGACAAGGCGTGAGGAGCACAAAACCGGAGGCGTATTTTTCATACGTTGAGGATTTGAGCACCGCAACAACGCAGTCATGCGGGAAAAGAGGGGTGACCTGAGTAGTTACATACAAATTATAGGAAAAAGAGGGGATTCCCGCAAGCGATTTATTGCCGATCCTGTACAGGGGAAGAAGATAATCCTCTATTTTCAAAGAGAAAGGAAATTGACTTTTTCCATGGAGAAAGGTATCTTACATCAGGATTTCATGACGGGGAATGGAAAGCCGCGCCGGATTGGGCTTCTCATCGATCAAAGAGAAAAGGGACGGAGGCGAAATGAAGATTACACTATGCCGGGGAGACCTAAGCCGTATCAAGACGGATTTGATCGTCATCGGAATGTTCGAGGGACAAAAACGCCTGCAGGGAGCAGCGGCCAAGGTGAATGCCGCGCTGAAGGGCGCCATTCAAAAACTGATCCGCGAAGTCAACTTTGAGGGAGCCTGTGATAAAACTCTCATGATCCACACTCTGGGAAGGCTCCCGGCCAAAGAGATCTGCCTGATGGGCCTGGGAAAGGAGAAAGGGTTTACCCTCGACCGGCAGCGCCGTGCCTTCGCCGGGGTTGTCAAGGCGGCACGGAAAGTACATGCCCGGCAGGTTGTCTCAACCCTTCTTGCGAAGGGCGAAAGAGGAAAACCCCTGACTGATCTCTGCCGAAGCGCAGCGGAAGGGCTCCATCTGGGTGCTTATCGCTTTCGGAAATATCTCACAAAAGAGGAGACCACGGAACTTCGGCAGGTTTCTCTCCTCGTTGAAGGCACTTCCACAGCCGGTCTCGCTGCAGCCGTCCGGGCAGGGACACTCGCCGCTGAAGCAACGAATTTCACCCGGGACCTGGTCAATGAGCCGGGCAATGTCATCACCCCGATCACCTTGGCAGCCACAGCCCGAAAGATCGCCCGCCGGGAAGGTCTGCACTGCAAGATCCTCGCTGAAAAGGAAATCGCCGGACTCGGCATGGGCGCCTACTTAGGGGTCGCGCAGGGAAGTACCAACCCGCCCCGGTTCATTCATCTGACCTACCGGCCCCGGAAGGCGAAGAAGAGTATCGCCCTCATCGGGAAGGGAATCACCTTCGACAGCGGCGGACTGTCGTTGAAACCCTCCGAGGCAATGGCAACCATGAAGATGGATAAATCCGGCGCCTGCACGGTATTGGGAGTCATGCAGGCCCTTCCGAAGCTGAAACCCTCCGTGACCGTCCACGGGATTATCGCTGCGGCGGAAAATATGCCGAGCGGTACGGCACAGCGCCCCGATGATATCGTACGGGCCATGAACGGAAAAACGATTGAGGTCCTCAATACCGATGCCGAAGGGAGGCTGACCCTCGCAGATGCTTTAAGCTATGCGGCTCGGCTCAAACCGGACTGCATGATCGACCTGGCGACCCTGACCGGGGCCTGCGTCGTCGCTCTCGGGGAGTATACGGCCGGTGTCATGGGCAATGATGAAAGCTTCCTCGACGAATTCCTCAAAACCGCGAAAAAAACGGGGGAACTGATGTGGCCTCTTCCCTTCGACGAAAATATGATGGAAAAACTTAAGGGGAAAGTGGCCGACCTGAAAAATATCGGGAACCGATGGGGCGGCGCCATCACGGCCGGGATGTTCCTCCGGGAGTTCGTCAACGAAATTCCCTGGATCCATATCGACATCGCAGGCCCCGCCTTCAGTGAGAAGCCCTGGGGGTACAACACCGGCGGAGCCACCGGCATCGGTGTCCGGACAGTGCTGGAATATCTTTCGACGTTGTAACTTAGTGGTCCTGTTCGTAAATACTGTGACGCACCGAAGAGGAGACCGATCTGCGGCGCTCAAATGCCTGCCTGTGCGGAAGGACTACACGCAGACAGGCCACCCGTATTTACGAATAGGGCCTCTTAGCAGGGACGGCTCCATGCAGACCGACACCATTCGGATCGAAGGGATTGAATTTTACGGATATCACGGTGATCTGCCGGAAGAGCGGGAATTGGGGCAGCGCTATATTGTAGATATCGAGATGGTACGGGATTGTGCCGAGGCTGGACGATCAGACCGGATCGAAGAGACCATCGATTATGCGGCCGTGGCAAAACGGATTGACGAGATCGGACGGACGGAACGGTTTCATCTGGTGGAGGCGCTGGCGGAACGGATCGCGCAGATCATCCTGGAGGAATTTGCCCCCGAAAAGGTTCAGGTCAACGTCACGAAACCCCATCCTCCGATTCCTCTTTCCATACAAAAGGTGGGCGTTACGATCCGCAGGACACGGTCATGAACCTCGTCTATATCGGGCTGGGGAGCAATATCGGAGATCGTGCCGGAAACATCCGGCGTGCTCTGGCAGGCCTGAATGGTACGGAAGCTTTTTCTCTCCTCCGAGTTTCCTCTTTCTACCGGACAGCCCCGGTCGGGTATAAAGAACAGGCGTGGTTCGCAAATGCCGTAGCGGAAGGCGAAACATCGCTGCCCCCTTCGTCGCTTCTAAAACGGTTGCAGTTGATCGAGCGGGAGATGGGCCGGGACACTCCGTTCAAATGGGGACCGAGGAATATCGACCTGGACCTTCTCTTTTACGGGGACCGTATTCTTGAGGAAAAAGGGCTGACCGTTCCTCATCCCTTCGCGGACCAACGGAGGTTTGTGATGGAACCTCTTGCGGAACTGGTACCGGAGGGGGTACATCCTGTAACCAAGAGGAACTTTCAGGAAATTCTGAAACAGCTTGGAACGGATCAATTTGTAGAGAAGATGGAAACACCGTCATGAATATAGAGAAACGATATATCGCAGTGGACGGTCCCATTGGGGTCGGGAAAAGCAGCTTGGTCAACCTCTTGTCCGAACGGCTCGGCGCAATGAAAGTCCTGGAGAAGGTGCAGGAGAACCCCTTTCTCTCCCGGTTTTATACCCACCGTAAACAGTTCGCCTTTCAGACACAGATGTTTTTTCTCTTAAGCCGGTACAATCAGCTCCTGGAACTTAACCAAATGGACCTCTTTCACCGCCATACGCTCGCAGACTATATTTTTCCCAAGGACCGGATTTTTGCCTACATGAATCTCAGCGACCCTGAACTGGAACTCTACGAACAGATCTATTCCATCCTCGACGACCAGGTCCCGACCCCGGACCTGGTTATCTACCTCCAGGCGGACACCGATGTCCTGATGAACCGAATCCGCCATCGGGGACGACCCTACGAAAGAAATATCGATTGGGACTATGTGGAGGCCTTGAACGAAGCCTACGAGTATTTCTTCTTTCACTATACGGAAACCCCTCTCCTCGTGATCAAAACCTCGGAAATCAATTTCGTGAAGAGCAACGAAGACCTTGACGATCTGACCCGACAGATCTCTCTCATGAAAAAAGGGACCCGCTATTACACCCCCCTTTCCACGGCCGAAAAGAAAAAGGCCCCCCTGGAACGGGAGAGCCTCTTCTGATTCAATTCATAAAAAAAAGGCCAAGCAACTCTCACTGAGATGCTTGGCCTTCCTGATTTAATTCCGGCAGCGTCCTACTCTCCCACAAATTTGCAGTACCATCGGCGCTGGAGGGCTTAACTTCCGAGTTCGGGATGGGATCGGGTGTCTCCCCTCCGCTATCACCACCGGAAAACTTCAACAGCTTCGTAAAAAGTCCGTCTGCTGCGTTATACTTCGTCTTTTAGTCACTCATACAAACCGACCAGATAAACTGAATTAAAAGCAAATAAATGGTCAAGTCTCACGACCGATTAGTACTGGTTAGCTCAATCCCTCACAGGACTTACACACCCAGCCTATCAACCTCGTAGTCTTCGAGGGGTCTTCAGGGGCCCGAAGGCCCAGGGAGATCTTATCTTGAAGTGGGCTTCCCGCTTAGATGCTTTCAGCGGTTATCCCTTCCGAACGTAGCTACCCAGCTGTGCCACTGGCGTGACAACTGGAACACCAGAGGTTCGTCCACTCCGGTCCTCTCGTACTAGGAGCAGCTCTCCTCAAATCTCCTGCGCCCATGGCAGATAGGGACCGAACTGTCTCACGACGTTCTAAACCCAACTCACGTACCGCTTTAATCGGCGAACAGCCGAACCCTTGGAACCTGCTTCAGCTCCAGGATGCGATGAGTCGACATCGAGGTGCCAAACCTCCTCGTCGATGTGAACTCTTGGAGGAGATCAGCCTGTTATCCCCGGCGTACCTTTTATCCGTTGAGCGACGGCCCTTCCATACGGAACCGCCGGATCACTAAGACCTGGTTTCCCACCTGCTCGACTTGTAGGTCTCGCAGTCAAGCTCCCTTTTGCCTTTACACTCTACGGCTGATTTCCGACCAGCCTGAGGGAACCATCGCGCGCCTCCGTTACACTTTTGGAGGCGACCGCCCCAGTCAAACTACCCACCAGACAATGTCCCTGACCCGGATCACGGGCCGAGGTTAGAACCCTAGAACAACAAGGGTGGTATTTCAAGGTCGGCTCCACCGAAACTGGCGTCCCGGCTTCATTGCCTCCCACCTATCCTACACATGCTGACCCAAAATTCACTGCCAAGCTGTAGTAAAGGTGCACAGGGTCTTTCCGTCTTGCCACGGGTAGCCGGCATTTGCACCGGCAATTCAATTTCACCGAGTCCCTGGTTGAGACAGCGCGGGAATCGTTACGCCATTCGTGCAGGTCGGAACTTACCCGACAAGGAATTTCGCTACCTTAGGACCGTTATAGTTACGGCCGCCGTTTACCGGGTTCGGTTCAGAGCTTCGCCCAATAAATTGAGCTAACCCCTCTCCTTAACCTTCCGGCACCGGGCAGGCGTCAGTCCCTATACTTCGTCTTACGACTTTGCAGAGACCTGTGTTTTTAGTAAACAGTCGCTCCCGCCGTTTTTTTGCAACTCTTCTCGGCTCCACGAGCAAGTCGCTTCACCTAACAAGAGCACTCCTTCTCCCGAAGTTACGGAGTCATTTTGCAGAGTTCCTTAACCAGGGTTCTTTCGAGCGCCTTAGGATTCTCTCCTCACCTACCTGTGTCGGATTACGGTACGGTCACCAAAAGAACTCGCTACGAGGCTTTTCTTGGCAGCATGGGGTCAACCACTTTGTGTCCGTCATGCGGACTCGTCATCACCTCTCGGAGTTGAATGGGATCCCGGATTTGCCTAAGATCCCCCCCTACGGGCTTGAACTCTGCAATCCAATCCAGAGCTGGTCTACCCTTCTGCGTCACCCCTTCACTCATGCGTTCTTCCAGTGGTACAGGAATATTAACCTGTTTCCCATCGTCTACGTCTTTCGACCTCGACTTAGGGGCCGACTAACCCTACCATGATTACCATTGAATAGGAAACCTTAGGTTTTCGGCGTTCCGGTTTCTCGCCGGAATTATCGTTACTTATGCCTACATGATCTCTTCCGTAGAGTCCACCAGTCCTCACAGTCTGACTTCATCCTCTACAGAACGCTCCCCTACCGACGATGATCTTCCGTAGAAGACCATCCTCCCGCGGCTTCGGTTATGAGCTTAAGCCCCGTTACATTTTCGGCGCAGGCTCACTCGACCAGTGAGCTATTACGCACTCTTTAAAGGGTGGCTGCTTCTAAGCCAACCTCCTGGCTGTCTGTGCATTCCCACATCCTTTTCCACTTAGCTCATCATTTGGGACCTTAGCCGACGGTCTGGGCTGTTTCCCTCTCGACTACGGATCTTATCACCCGCAGTCTGACTCCCATGATCGCAGTTAACGGCATTCGGAGTTTGGTTGGGGTTGGTAACCTGGTGGGGCCCCTAACCCATCCAGTGCTCTACCTCCGTCACTGAACTCATGAGGCTATACCTAAATATATTTCGGGGAGAACCAGCTATTACCGGGTTTGATTAGCCTTTCACCCCTATCCACAGCTCATCCAAAGTGTTTTCAACCACAACTGGTTCGGCCTTCCACGATGTGTTACCATCGCTTCAGCCTGGCCATGGATAGATCACCCGGCTTCGGGTCTACTCCATGCAACTGGACGCCCTATTAAGACTCGCTTTCGCTGCGGCTACGCTTCCGCTTAACCTCGCTACATAGAAGTAACTCGTAGGCTCATTATGCAAAAGGCACGCCGTCGCACTGGACAAACCATAGTGCTTCGACACCTTGCAGACACACGGTTTCAGGTACTATTTCACTCCCCTCCCGGGGTACTTTTCACCTTTCCCTCACGGTACTTGTTCGCTATCGGTCATCAAGTAGTATTTAGCCTTGGATGATGGTCCACCCAGATTCCCACAGGGTTCCACGTGTCCCGTGGTACTTGGGATCCCTCTTGGGTGCCTCAGGGTTTCGGTTACCGGACTGTCACCGTCTATGGTGTACCTTTCCAGGTACTTCACCTACCCCTCAACAATCCCATTAATGAGGTCCCGCAACACCGTACCAATGTCTTGGTACGGTTTAGGCTGTTCCCGTTTCGCTCGCCGCTACTCAGGGAATCTCAATTGATTTCTTTTCCTCGGGGTACTTAGATGTTTCAGTTCCCCCGGTTCGCCTCCATTACCTATGAATTCAGTAATGGATGATCCCGTATGACCGGGACCGGGTTCTCCCATTCGGAAATCTCCGGGTCAAAGCCTGTTAGCGGCTCGCCGAAGCTTATCGCAGCTTACTACGTCCTTCATCGCCTCTTGATGCCAAGGCATCCACCGTGTGCCCTACATAACTTGACCATCTATCTGCTTTCAAGTCAACTTACCTAGTTCTCGGTTTCATTGAGTGACTTTCTTCTGTCAAAGAGCAATCCGGACGTACGGTCCGGCGTCGGTTCTCTATACTTGAGAACTCGGAATTGGAAATGATGCCTAAATCATAATTTCCAATTCCGAACCCTCAATTGTCCAGATTGGTGGAGGATAGCGGGATCGAACCGCTGACCTCCTGCGTGCAAGGCAGGCGCTCTCCCAGCTGAGCTAATCCCCCATTCTTAGAGGACAAATGACGGAGCTTCCAAATCATCCCGTCATCTGTCCTCTGAAAATGGTGGGCCTAGGTAGATTTGAACTACCGACCTCGCGCTTATCAGGCGCGCGCTCTAACCAACTGAGCTATAGGCCCAGAGTCATCTATACGGCCTATCGACCCGGTCGGTAGTTTTTACCGCCCTTCCCGGCTTTCAACCGGGACGCTCCAACCAACTGAGCTGTAGGCCCAGAGTCATCTATACGGCCTATCGACCCGGTCGGCAACTTCCACCGCCCTTCCCGGGATTATGCTGTTCACTAAATCATGTATATATTAGCCTGGCGGATATCAACCTAGGATGGTTCCGGAATCCCGAAGGATCCTCGAAGAACTCCTTAGAAAGGAGGTGATCCAGCCGCAGGTTCCCCTACGGCTACCTTGTTACGACTTCACCCCAGTTACCAATCATACCATCAGCACCTTCCTCCCTTGCGGGTTGGTTCAGCGCTTTCCGGTACAATCGACTTCCATGGTGTGACGGGCGGTGTGTACAAGGCCCGGGAACGTATTCACCGAAGCGTGCTGATCTTCGATTACTAGCGATTCCAACTTCATGGAGTCGAGTTGCAGACTCCAATCCGGACTGAGACCGGCTTTGAGGATTTGCTCCACCTCACGGTATCGCTTCCCTTTGTACCGGCCATTGTAGCACGTGTGTAGCCCTGGACATAAGGGCCATGATGACTTGACGTCGTCCCCACCTTCCTCCGGTTTAACACCGGCAGTTTCCTTAGAGTTCCCAGCCGAACTGTTGGCAACTAAGGATAAGGGTTGCGCTCGTTGCGGGACTTAACCCAACATCTCACGACACGAGCTGACGACAGCCATGCAGCACCTGTCTTGGGGCTCCCTTGCGGGCACTCTCCTGTTTCCAGGAGATTCCCCAGATGTCAAGCCCAGGTAAGGTTCTTCGCGTTGCGTCGAATTAAACCACATGCTCCACCGCTTGTGCGGGCCCCCGTCAATTCCTTTGAGTTTTTGCGGCCGTAGTCCCCAGGCGGGGTACTTAATGCGTTAGCTTCGGCACAGAAGGGGTTGATACCTCCTACACCTAGTACCCATCGTTTACGGCGTGGACTACCAGGGTATCTAATCCTGTTTGCTCCCCACGCTTTCGCGCATCAGCGTCAGTTGCGGTCCAGGAAGCCGCCTTCGCCACCGGTGTTCTTCCCAATATCTACGCATTTCACCGCTACACTGGGAATTCCACTTCCCTCTCCCGCACTCAAGATTCCCAGTTTCAAAAGCAGTTCCTCGGTTGAGCCGAGGGATTTCACTTCTGACTTAAGAACCCGCCTACACGCCCTTTACGCCCAATAATTCCGAACAACGCTTGCCCCCTTCGTATTACCGCGGCTGCTGGCACGAAGTTAGCCGGGGCTTCCTTTGCGGGTACCGTCAGTCTCCGAGACTATTAACCTCGGAGGGGATTCGTCCCCGCTGACAGAGCTTTACAACCCGAAGGCCTTCATCGCTCACGCGGCGTTGCTGCGTCAGGCTTTCGCCCATTGCGCAATATTCCTCACTGCTGCCTCCCGTAGGAGTCTGGCCCGTGTTCCAGTGCCAATGTGGCCGTTCACCCTCTCAAGCCGGCTACCCATCAAAGCCTTGGTAGGCCATTACCCCACCAACAAGCTAATGAGACGCGGGCTTATCTTTGAGTGCTTGCTTGAATCAGAGGCAAGCTTTTACCACACAACTTGTGATATGTGGTCTTATCCGGTATTAGCCCCGGTTTCCCGAGGTTATCCCAAGCTCAAAGGTAAATTACCCACGCGTTACTCACCCGTGCGCCACTTTACTCATCCCCCGAAGGGAACTTTCTCGTTCGACTTGCATGTGTTAGGCACGCCGCTAGCGTTCGTTCTGAGCCAGGATCAAACTCTCCAGTTTAACTGAAAAAAATTGATCCGTTTTGCTACGGATTTTCTACTGCTTCAAATCCGCCAGGCTAAAATATACATGATTCAGTTTTCAAAGAACAGATGCTTCTTTCAAATGAGTCCTGGAAGATAGCATAGGGGAAAAATGATGTCAAGAACTATTTTGATATTCAGGAGGTTTTTTTCACCGTGCTAACTTGCTGAAAAATATCTATTTTCAGCGCCTACCTGCTTTTCCCGATTTTCCCTGTTTCAAAATATAACCCACGCCGCGGGGGTTGTCAAGAATAACCCGACACGTTCCTCAGGATTTTTCGTAAAAGCTATTCGCCCGCATGATCATTACGGCTCGGGACCAGTCGGACAAACCGCTTCTTCCCCACCTTGATAATGTGTGACTTCTCCGGAATGGACAGTTTGTAGTCCAGGTCGGAGATCTTCTCGCCGTTCACCTGCACCGCCCCCTGCCGGATCAACCGGCGTCCCTCACTGCCGCTTTTGACCAATCCGGTCGCAGTGAGTGTCTTGACGATCCAGATCGGCCCTTCCCCCCAGTCGAGTTCAACGACAGGAAGATCCTTCGGGAGTTTCCGGTCCCGGAAGACATGCTCGAATTGATCCCGGGCCTGATGGGCCTCTTCCGCTGAATGGTATTGCCGGACGATCTCCTCCCCCAGCCGCTTCTTGGCTTCCATGGGATGGAGCATTCCCTCTCCCACCTCCACACGAAGTCGAGCAATCTCGCCCAAAGACAGGTCGCTGAGAAGTTCATAGTAACGCCACATCAGGTCGTCCGGAATCGACATGATCTTTCCGAACATGTCGCCGGGGGGGTCCTCAATGCCGATATAATTTCCCAGGCTTTTACTCATCTTCCTGACCCCGTCCAGCCCCTCTAAAAGCGGCATGGTGAGAACAACCTGCTGCGGCTGCTCCCACTCCTTCTGCAATTCCCGGCCGACCAGAAGATTGAATTTCTGATCGGTGCCGCCGATTTCGATGTCGGCCTTGAGCATCACCGAGTCGTAGCCCTGAATCAGGGGGTAGAGAAACTCATGGATGCTGATCGGCTGGTTGGCCCGGTAGCGTTTCTGGAAGTCGTCCCGTTCCAGCATCCGTGCCACGGTCATCTTGCCGGCCAGGCGGATCAGTTCATCGGCCTTGAGGGCCGACATCCAGGCGCTGTTGAAGACGATCTCCGTCCGCCCGGGGTCGAGGATCTTGAAGATCTGCGCCCGGTAGGTTTGGGCATTCGCCTCCACCTCCTCCAGCGTCAGGTGGGGACGGGTTGCGGACTTTCCCGTGGGGTCACCAATCATACCGGTAAAATCGCCGATCAGAAAAATCACAACATGGCCCAGTTCCTGAAAGTGCCGCAGCTTCCGGATCAGTACGGAATGACCCAGATGGAGATCGGGCGCCGTGGGATCAAAACCCGCTTTTACCCGCAACGGTTTCCCTGAACTCAGTGCCTGTTTCAGTTTCGTTTCGAGTTCTTCTTCGGGAAGGATCTCCACCACTCCCCGCCGGATCCATTCAAGCTGTTCTTCAATCGATTTCAAAAACCTCTCCTTTTCAGCCCGGACACTCCCTGCCGGCATCTTCTTACCGTTCGAATCATCGTGCAAGGGGGATCGAGAAACACAAACCGGGGACATTTGTTCAGCTACTCAAACTTTTGGAACCTTCGACCCCTTTGATGCGCTCTACATGTTTGACGGTCTTGTTCTTCCGGATGGACGCAAGGATCTCGTCCAGTTGGGTCCGGTCGTAAACCTCTATCTCAAATTGACACAAGGCGGTTTTGTTACTGCCGGTGACCACCTGCGTCCTCCCGATATTGCCCCCCTGTGCAGTAATGGCGCTGCAGATATCGGCCAGGACACCGGGCTGGTCCGAGGCCTCCACACGGACCTTGACCGGACGCGGGATCTTCGCATCGGCATCCCACTGCACTTCAATCCTCCGTTCCGGATTTACATCAAGTTCCTGTACCAGGGGGCAGTCGATCTCATGGACGGACACTCCCCTTTTGTCTCCGATAAAGGCGATAATCCGGTCTCCCGGAACGGGATTGCAGCAGGAGGCCAGATGAATGAAAGCATCCTCCATGCCGGTCACCTTAATGCCGGGGACGGAAAGATCATAGGGTTCCTTTTTCCGGAGTTTCACTTCTTTCTTCTTCAGCCGTTTGAACTCCCGCGCCGGCAAAAACTTCTCCACCACCTGCAGGACGGAGATCTTACCATATCCCAGGTTTTCGAGGAGCTTCTCCCGGTCATGGAAACCGAGCTTCTGAATCATCTCCCCGAAACGCTCATCATTCTCTATCAGGGCAGGATCAATCTGAAATTTTTTAAAGGAATCCAGCAGCAGGGCTTGGCCGAACTCGATACTCCGTTCCCGCTCCCGTCCTCGTACCCAGTCCTTGATCCGCGCCCGCGCCTTGGGGGTCCTGGCAAAACGGAGCCATTCCCGCTGCGGAACCTGATCCTCGGACGTCAGGATCTCAATGGTATCCCCATTCGAAAGAGAATAATCCAGAGCGACATCACGACCATTGACTCGTGACCCGACGGCATGCTTCCCGATCTCCGTATGGATATTAAAGGCAAAATCGATCGGCGTTGATCCTTTCAGAAGCTCCCGCACTTCCCCCTGAGGGGTAAAGGTATAAATGACATCGGGAAAGAGATCCTCCTTGACGGAGATCATAAATTCCCGCGAGTCGAGCAGTTCCTTCTGCCATTGCAGCAGCCGTTTCAACCAGAAGAATCGCTCCGCCTTCTGCTCCAGAGACTCCTTGGGGCTCTGCTTGTATTTCCACTGTGTCGTAATCCCCCGCTCAGCACGACGCTGCATTGAACGGGTCAGGATCTGAAATTTCACGGGATGTCCTTTGTGGCCCATGACCAGGGTGTGAAGAGATTGATACTGGTTGGTCTTCGGAACCCCGATATAATCCTGGAATTTCCCCGGAACGGGTTTCCAAAGATTGTGAATCACCCCCAACAGGGTATAGCAGTCAATGGTCTTGTCCACAAAAATACGCAAGCGGATAATATTATAGATCCGTTCAAAAGGGATTTTGTGTGTTCTCATCTTCGTGTAGATCCCGTAGATACTGCTGTGCCGTCCCTCCACTTCGGCCTTCAGATGGAACTCTTTCAACTGGTCCTGGAGCAGAAGAGCAATCTCCAGGGCATAGATATCCAGTTCTTTCATTTGTGCAGGGAGCTGTGCTGCAATCTGCCGGTAGATTTCGGGATGAAGAATTTTCAGACAGAGATCCTCCAGCTCCCGCTGGAGGACCCAGATTCCGAGTCGGTGCGCAATCGGCACATAGATATCGAGGGTTTCCCGGGCAATCCGAAGCTGCTTGGTGCGGGAAAGATACTCCAACGTCCGCATGTTGTGGAGCCGATCGGAAAGCTTGATCAGAATCACCCGGATGTCGTTGACCATGGCCAGGATCATCTTCCGAAAATTCTCCGCCTGACGCTCCTCCCGGGTCTTGTATTCCATCTTGCTGATCTTGGTCATGCCGTCCACCAGGGCGGCAACCTCTTCTCCGAAATATTCCTCGATTTCCTCCAGAGTCGCATAGGTATCTTCCACCGTATCATGGAGCAGGGCCGCCACGATCGACGGGACATCGACCTCCAGATCAGCCATGATCCCGGCCACTTCGAGGGGATGAGTCAGATAGGGCTCCCCGGACATGCGGACCTGTCCTTGATGGACCTTGGCGGAATAGATATAGCCCCTGCGGAGCATGGTCAAGTCGGCCTTGGCGTTGTAACGCTGCACTTTTTCAATGATGTCTTCAAAACGCAGCATAGAGGAAGCCCTTCATGAACGAAAGATCAACCCTTACAGGAGCAGGTACTGTCGGTACACGAGACCGGAGATTCCGGTCGCCCGTGCCCATCGAAAACTTCGAGCGAAAAACCCTGCTCCGGACGATAACGGAGGAAGGAATCGTTCTCCACCCAATCTCCCACGTTAAAATAGTAGCAGGTCCGATCCTGAAGTACAAAGGTTTTCCGGCAGGGAAGATGACTGTGCCCCAAGATCACAACATCGGCCCCCCGGGAAAACTGTTTCAGAGCGAACCCTTCTTCGGCCCCCCCCTTTTCTTTTCCCGAGAAGGTCGGTCGGTGCATCCATTTGTGGCGGCTGAGAAAGGCTTTCAATTTTTCCGCTCGGGCCGGACCGAGCATCCGGATAAAGGCATAGACACAACGGTTCTTCAGCAACCTCCGAAAAAGTCGATACCCGACATCGCCCGGATTCACGCCGTCACCATGGGAAAGAAAGACCTTCTTCCCCGCCAATTCCAGGAGATGGGATCGGGGATAAACCTCACAACCGAGGTCATCCTTGAAGTAGGATCCCATGAAGAAATCATGATTTCCCTCCAGGTAGATCAAGCGTACTCCCTGCCGGGAAAGTGAACGGAGCGTATCGCAGATCGGACGATAGGCCGGATTGATATAACCGGGGAATCCGAACCAGAATTCAAAGAGGTCACCGAGAATGACCAGGCAGAAGAGTTCACTCCGGTTCCGTTCCAGAAAATCGATCAACCGTTCCTGGCGGGAAGAATCGCTTTCCGACAAATGGGCATCAGAAATAAAGAGCCAATCTTTCATGGGCAGGCTGCCTCCCAGGGGAACGATTCCGCGCCTCCGGCACGGTGCATCATCCAAATTGAAGACTGTTTCTACTATACCTGAGACAGGGATCGAAGACAAGAATTTGAAATCGCACATTCAGCAGGCGGTAAAGCAATCCGAATCAAGAATGAGAAAAAGTTTCATACACTCTGCGGCCTCCAGAATGCCGTTGACACATTTCACGGGATCTTTTATAGTGAATTAACCCCTTAGAATTGCTCTTCATCCTGTTGAAAGGTTTCCCGGATATGACGGATCAACGAAAACATCGGCGCATCCTCATCCTCTGTTGCGGGATTCTTCTGCTCATTCTTTCGGGTTGTGAAAACCGGGCGGACAAGATCACCCGGCACCGGGAGAAAGGGATCTCCTATCTTCAGAAGGGAGAAACAAAAGGTGCCCTGATAGAATTCGAAGACCTCGTGGAACTATCGCCGAAAAACGGCGAAGCACACTTTCTTCTGGGAAAAGTCTACAGCCGCATGGGGGATTATCATTCCGCCTTCGATGAATATGAAGAAGCGGCCAAGACCGGATGGGAGAGCTACGATCTCCACCTCCGGATGGCGGAGGCAAGCCAATTTCTTGGAAAGACCGAACGGGCCGAAAAAGAGATCAAGCTTTGCCTTCAGAAGCGCCGGGACAACCCTCTTCCCCATGTTCTGCTCGGCAGGATGGATGCACAAGCCAAGAAGCCCGGCAAGGCCCATCAACAGTTTCAACAGGCCCTGACCCTCGACGCCAACTTTCAACCCGCACTCCTCGGAGAGGGCATCCTGTATCTCCAGGAAGGCGAGAATGAGAAAGCACTTCCATTTTTCAAACAGGCACGTCGGAACCAACCGGATGATATTCGCCCCCTGATGGGCCTGGGAGATCTTTTTGTCCGGGAGGGAAAAACCAATCAGGCGTTGAAGGCCCTGGAAACAGCACGTTCCATCAACCCCGACCTTCTTTCCATTCATCTCAAACTCGGCACACTTTACCTGAAACAGAGGAAATATGATGAGGCCATATCGGAAGGAAAAGAAGGTCTGCGGATTTCCCCCGACTCCCTCAAACCGCGTTTCCTCCTGGGGGCCGGCTACTTCGGGCGAAAAGAATTCGATTCGGCGAAAAAGGAGATCCTCCTGTTCATACAAAGCAATCCGAAGACCCCCCTTCCCTACCTGATGCTGTCGGAGATCTATCTGCAAAAGCACAAACTGCAACAGGCCCTTACCTATGCGCAGAAAACCCTGGAATACAGCCCGGATCATCCCGACGCCCATCTGATCGCCGGGATCTGTTCGCTCTCTCAGAATTGGATCGGGGATGCCGTCAAGCATTTCAAGGCAGTCATCAAAACCAATCCCAAAAACATCCAGGCGCTGAATCTGCTGGCCATCAGCTATCTCAAGGGCGGACAGCCGGATGAGGCCCTTGTCACCTTCCGGAAAGCCCTGACATTGGCCCCGGATTCCGTACAAACCCATGAAAATTTTGCCGGTTATTACGGTTCCGTCGGCAACCTCGACCGAGCGATTGAGGAACTGCAAAAAAGCCGGGAGCTGGCACCGGGCAGGATCACCTCAACAATCCGGCTGATCCTCACCTATCTCAAAAAAAGAGATTATGCAAAAGCGGTTCTGCTCGGAGAAAAGGCACTGAACAAATATGGGGACAATGCCGTCCTCTTCAACCTCACGGGCCTTGCCTATGAGAAGAAGAAAAACACGGAGAAGGCCCTCGAATATTTTGACAAGGCCATCCAACAAAAACAAGATTTTCTTGATCCCTACTTGAACAAATCCAACCTGCTCAGGAGGTTGAATCGTCTCGATGAGGCACTACAGTGTTGTTCCCAGGCAACCGTGAAGATCCCCGACAATCCCATGCCCCATCTATGCGCAGCAGAACTGCACAGATCCATGAATCAACCGGACCAAGCCATTGCCGAGTATACGCAGGTACTGTCGATGAATGCAGCTCTTTCCGGCACACGTTCCCGGCTGGCATCGCTCTACCTGCAACGGCATAACTTGACTGCCGCCGCCGGGGAATTTCGCCGGGTCCTTGTCAAGACGCCGGATGATGCTTCGGTTCTGAACAATCTTGCCTGGATCTATGCCGAACAAAACAAAAAGCTTCCGGAAGCACTGGAGATGGCGAAAAAGGCGGCCCGGGAAAAAACGGATCAAGCAAGCATTCAGGACACCCTGGGCTGGGTCCTGTACAGGAGCGGAAAGTACCCTGAAGCGGCAGGAGCACTCAAAAAGGCCCTGTCTCTACTACCGGATGAACCGGAGATTCATTATCACCTGGGAATCCTCTACCTCAAAACCGGCAACAAACGAAAAGGACTGAAGGAGCTGAGGCAGTCGCTTGCGATCAGGAAGGATTTCTACAATGCTTCGGATGCCGCAGCAATCCTGAAGGAAGGATCTCTCCCTCAATAATCAATCCCCCCTTCGCAATCATCCCCGCTTTTGCCGGGTAACTGCCTCCGGTGAACAAAAAAAGGGGTCCCGACAACCGGGACCCCTTGCTTTTTTCTTGGTAGCGGGGGGAGGATTTGAACCTCCGACCTTTGGGTTATGAGCCCAACGAGCTACCAGACTGCTCCACCCCGCGCCGTTTTGTATTAAGTTGGCTATCATAGAAGACATCCATGAGAATGTCAAGGAAATTTTCTTTCCCTAAATCAGCGATAGGAGTTTCACCCGGGGAAAAAACCCTCTTGGTTTCAAGGTTTATGGTGAGTTAACGACACACCTGTAAGATGAAACAAAAGAAACAAGAAGGGGGATCCTCACACCTGACTCCCCCAGAGGGGGAGCATCCCCCTGTCACGCAGCCGAGCATCGCAGCAGGAGAGGGGAAAAGGGCGAGATCGTGTCGCGCCTTCGGCGCGACCATGCGGAGCATGTTATCGAGCCCCCCT